>CAIZXK010000191.1 GCA_903936865.1 uncultured Bacteroidales bacterium
AATTATATTGTAAAGAATATTTATTTATAATTTCTATTGTATTATCATTACTTTGTCCATCACAAACCCAAACTATCAGTTTACTTTTGTCAAAATTTGTATTTGCAATTGATTGTAAACATTTACCAATATAGTTTGCCTCATTTCTACATGGAATTACTATGCTAATTTTCATTTTATAAATTAGAAAATGAATTAATAAATTCGCCTATTTTTGTTGTCAAATTATCTGCAATATCGGAATTGCCTCCGACTAAAGTTCCAATTTTTAAATGAACATGATTGCCGATTTTTGAATCATGGTCAATGATAACTCCTGTATTTATAATTGTATTATTGCCAATGCTGCTGTATGCATTAATAACTGCATTTGCCATAACAACAGTACCATTTCCGATTTCAACTGCTGAACCAATAATTGCAGAAGGATGAATTATTCGGGCAGGTTTACATTTCAAAAGTGCATTTTGATAAAACCTTTTTCTTATCTGATTATCGCCCAATGCAATAATAAAATAATAATCATTTATTTCGTTAATTGATGAAAGTTTAGTATCTGAAATTACGCTATACTTTTCAAAAATACAATTACCTATTGGAATATTATCAATACAAAAACCTGCTATTTTAAATTTTGCTTCCAATATAATTGCATCAATTAATACTTTTGCAAATCCACCTCCTCCAATAATTATAATTTCTTTCTGCATGACTTATTTTTCTAAATTTAATACTTTTCTGTACAAATTTATCATTTGTTGTACATTATTATGCCAATTGTAAAGATTTTCTACCTTCTCTCTTCCTTTTTTACCCATATTTTGTCTTAATTCTTTACTTAATATCAATTTCTCAAGTGCAATTGCAATTTCTTCAGCATTTTGGGGAGCTACAATTATGCCGGTAACTCCATCGTCTACCACTTCAGGTAAACCACCTACATTAGTTGCAACTACAGGAATTCCACATGCAGAAGCTTCAACAGCAGCTACTCCAAATGTCTCGGAATCAATGATAGATAAAATAGTAAAAATATCAAAACTATGAAATAATTTAATATATTTTTCAAAATTCTGATTTTGATTTATATATCCATGAAAAATTACTTTTTCTGAAACATTAAGAGTTTTGGCTAATTGCTCTAAAAATTGACGTTGAGGACCATCCCCAACAATATCGAGACAAATAGCTGGATATTTTTTATTAATAATTGCAAATGCTTTGATTAAATATTCAATTCCATATTTTTCTTCAAGTGTACGGATTGTACCTATTCTTATAAAATCATTATTTTTATCAATTTTAGCAGTAAATAATTTTGTATCAACCCCAAATGGTATTAAAAAAGAAGACTTTGTTGTTAACCTGGATAATTCTCTTTGAGTTATTTTTGATAATACAGTAATTTCATCTGCTTTAGCAATTGTATTTTTTAAAACCAGCTTCATGAAAAAGTTTTTAGGACTATCGAAAATATCCGCTCCCCAACCCGTTAGAATAAACGGATGAAAACCAGAAAATGCAGCCATTAAACCACAACTTGTTGCATAATGAGCATGAAGAATATCAGGTTTGATTTTTTTTAAAATTCGTTTTACATTTAATAAATTTAAAACATAATCGAGTTTAGAATTGGTGTAAGAATAGATGTAATGATAATTAACATTTTCAAACTTAAGACCTTTATCAAAAGTAATTACGTGTAATTCAATATCTTCATACATAGAAATAGCCTTAATCCATTTCTGAATATGTACACTGATATTTTGTCCGATGATACAAACCTTCATATTTTGCTTTATTAATAGTTGATATTTAAATAACTACAATTTATTTATAGATTTATAATATATTACAAGGTTTTCAATTCCTGTTTTTAAATATGCAGATTCATTGATAGTTAACTTTTGATGTATTTTTTTTGTTGAATAATATTTTTCTGAAGTAAGTTCTCTAAGTTTACCAGAATTAATCAATTGGTATTTAGGTGGTAACAAATCTGCTAATTTTGCAATCATCAGTAATAAACCTGAAAAAACCAACGGTATCATTTTAATTTTATAATGCAAATTTAAAGCTTTTTTGCTTTGTTCAATAAACTCTTCTATAGTACAAGCTGAATTAACATTATATACTTCATTTTCAAAAATTTCATTATCAATGACATTTTTTATTATTTCTGTTAATTGCCTAACATATAAATAATTAACAATCGACTTTTTATTTATGTAAAAAAATCTCTTTTTTTGCAAAGCAGTAAAAAGATTTAATAATTTCATACCTTTATCAAATGCTCCAACTACATTTGTTGGACGTAAGATTGTATAATGCAACTTATTCGTTTCAGCAATCTCTGACAATAAAAATTCAGCGTTCAATTTTGTTTTTTCATAAAGAGTAGTTGGGTAACATTTTACATTCTCATCTAATATAGTTTCAGGATGATTTTCAATTCCATAAACTCCCCCACTACTAATATATAAAAATTTTATTCCAGCATATTTTGAAATTACAGATAATATATAACTCATACCATCTTCATTAATCAATTTCATCTTTGATTCATCCTTTTTTTCACCGGCAATGTGAATAAAAAAATCTGTAACTGACAATATTTCAGAAAATTTATCCAAATCAAATAAATCTGCCTGTAAATAATTCAAGTTGATTTGTGTAGAATTATAAGTTTGTCTTGACAAAGCAAAAACATTATATTTATCAAAATCGATGATTTTGAGCAAATCACTACCAATAAAACCAGTTGCTCCAGTTATAAATATATTTTTTAATTGATTCATTAAATTCCAATTGGTGGATTAAACACTTTTGTTAAAATATAGGCATATGCTTTTGCTTTTCTCCAATATATTAGTTTAAAAGGAGATAATAAGCTAAACAAAAGCAATTTAATTAAAACATGATATAAACTCAAAAATATAATTAAGTAATATTTTGTATTGCTTTTGTATTTTTTGAAAAACTTAATCTTATTAAATATCTGATTTGATAATGAAACTTTATAGTTTTTTTTTGCACTTTGTCCGATATGGTGAACAATTTTAGCCTTAGGATAGTACAATAATTTCATTCCTGCCTGATTTGCACGATAACAGAAATCAACATCTTCTATCCAAAACATTGTTTCATCAAGCAAACCTATACTTGACAAAACTTTTTGTCTGAAAAATATTGCAGCACCCGAAAAACTTTCAGCTTCAAATGATAAAGAAAAATCTTTATCCTTATAATTTTTACTTCCTAAAAAAATGTTTAGATAATGCATTTCGCAAAAAATACTCCAAAAGGTTGGATAACGCCAAACATTTGACTGAAATGAAAAATCACTGTTTAGCAACATAGGAGCAATAATATCTATAGAAGAATTATTTTCCAGGAAATCAAATAATTTAAATAATGCATCATCTTGTAATTCAGTATCAGGGTTAAGCATAAAAATATAGTTACCTTTAGCAATTTTAAAGCCCTGATTGTTAGCAGCTGGAAAACCAGCATTGTGTTTATTTTCAATAAGCTGTACCTGTGGAAAAAATTCTTTTATAGCAGCTATACTTGAATCTGTAGAATTATTGTCGATGACAATTGTTTCAAAATTTAATTTTGAATTATTATCATTATATATTGTTTTTAAACAATTTAAAACAAAATGTTTGACATTATAATTTACTATAATTATTGATATATCCATTATTAAGATTTGCTAATTTTATTATAAATTATATTAAACGATAATCCAAGTAAACCCCAATAAAAAAATGAAAATAAATAGAAATCCAATACATTACTCACTAAATTCTGAACATTTACCATAATAAAAACTGCAAATATCCAGGAATATTTAAAATCTAATATAACTAAAATATTTTTCTTGAGAAAAATAACAAAGAAATAAATTGATAAAAAGAAATATGAAAGTAAACCCCAAATTCCAGTTTCATTAGCAAGTTTCAGATACCAACCATCAGTAGAATATATTGCAGCTTTTTCAGGATTATCGCTAAAAAATCTAGCTGCTACATGACCGGCTTTTCCTAAACCTAACCCAAATGGTTGTGTTTTAAAACTTTCAAATGCTTTTATCCATAAATCAACCCTTGTAACTCCTTTTTTCAAAGTAATAGCATCAGAAGCAGAACTTATTATCCATATTAAAAAAACGAGTGGAGAAGAAATATAATATCCAACAATAACAAAAATAAAGAAAAATAGCACAAACACTCTAAATGATAACATCCACTTTTTATGTAATAACGAAAGAAAAACAAATCCAATAAATAAAACTATTAACCCACCTCTGGTAACTGAAAGCAAAACACATAACCATACAAATCCTAATATAAAATAATGATACCATTCAGATTTTACTAAAAACCGATGATAAAAATATGCAAAAGTTGTAACCATTATTGTTGAAAATAAAACCGGTGACCAAAAAACAGAAGTCATTCTAACAATAAAATATTCAGCAATTAAAGGATTTGTTTTCTGAATCATTACTAACATTTGATTGTAAAATCCGAAATATAAAATGATTCCAATGATTCCAACAATAAAAAACCATTTAAATATATTGTTTAAAGTATTAAGCATCAAATCTAAATTTCCAAATCTAAAAATAAAATAAAAAATAATTGGGAAGTAAGACATTCTAATACCATACATAGAGAGTAAAAGGTTTTTTGCTAGAAAAGTTCCAATTAAAACATTTGATAAAGAAAATCCTATAATTGCCCAATCGAAAAAATGAAGCTTAAGTATAATACTATTATGGTGAAATACTAAATATGAATAAAATAGCACTATAACTGCCATAAATTCAGGCAGTATGGAAAAAAGATAACTAGCAATATTTATAGAAGTTTGACTACCAACGATTAAAATTCTTAAAGTAGGAAATAATGTACCAAATATAAAAAAAGATAATAATAAGTTCCCAATGTTTTGCTCATTTATATTAAACTTCATTCCAATATCTATTTTTTAATTACTATGATTTTTAAAATTTGCGATACTGTAAATCCAGATTACTATTCCAATTGTATAAATTGACTGAAAAACAGACAATAAAATCAAACCAATTCTTATTTCTTGTAATACCAATCCTGCAATAAGCATTGACAAAATTACAATTAAATTGCTAATCAAAGATAATGACAGTTGTTTTTTTTGCTTACCAACAATTATAGGAACTTGAGATATAGGGATTCTAACAAAATCAAGAAATATCCAGGGAGCTAAAATTCTGGCATATATACCTGCTTCCCGCCATTCCTCGCCGAATATTAAAGCAAAAGCAGCTGGTCCAAAAATCATTACGCCTATAATTAATACCAAAGCAATAACAACTGTTTTTTTAATCGTTTCCAAAATAAGTGGCTTTATATCAACTCCTTGATTAAACAATTCAGTTGCTTTCTGATAAAATACCTGTGTAATGGAACTTATTATAAACCATAATGGTGCTTGTAAAATTCTAAGTGTCATTGCATACAAACCAATTATAGTATTACTGAAAAAAAATGCCATTAAATATGTAATTCCTTGAATTTGAAAAGTATCAAGAATACTCTGGAATGAATTTGATTTTGGAAGATCAATATATTTTTTTGCAACCAATTTCATTTCCTTACTATTAATCAGCTTTAAGTCAATTCTGTAATTTTTGTAAAATAATACTCCAAGAAAAAAAACTAAAGCAAGTAATCCAAGCATATTTCCCAGAAAAATTCCCCAGGCACCAAATGCGAATAATCCTAAAAGTATTACAGTACCGTTATTTACAACCGAATTTATTACTTTACTGTATGAAATCAGTTTAAATTGTTTTTTTCGAATTAACCAATTTTGTAATATATTACTGATATTAAGAAAGGAAGCAATGAAAGGAATAAAAATCAACCACTTTTTTAGTAAATTACTATCAGTTATAAAATGATCAAAAATAAAAAAAAGCAATAATGAAAGAATAAATAAAAAAAAGGAAATTATTAAATTTAACTTAATTGATAAACCCAAAACATTAAGTCCTTCATTATCTGATTTTGGCAAATTAATTGCCAATTCATATCTTCCAGCCAGGAGTAAAGAAATTAATGAAGCGATAGAAATAAATATTGTAAAAACGCCAAAATCATCAGGAGTGTATAATCTGCTTATAATTAGTGAAGCAGCAATAGAAATAAATTGAGCAATTGCAGTACCTGAAACCAGAGTAAATACATTTCTGCTAAACTCAGATTTCATAAAACTATTTATTAACTTTTCCTGCAATTTAAATAACAAAACAATTGTGGCTTTTAAATTAAAAACCAGCAAATTTACAAAATCTACAATATATATTAATATTAATTTAGCTAAGGATTGTTAATAACCTATGGAATTATTAGTTAATATAACACTAACGAATTGATTAACTATTACTTTTGAGATAAAAAATTATCAACAGATTGTTGATAACTTAGGTTAATAAAATGTTTATAAAAAATGGTGAAAAACACTTGACAAAAGTCTGATAATGTTGTATCTTTGTATCATCAAGTGAGGGATAACAGACGAGCTTGGAAGTGTAATTAAAAATTGAAATTCCAATTGCTGAAAAGCAAAAAAGAAAAGTAAATTAATTTGAATGTTTCTGAAAAGAACAAGTCAGAAAATACCAGGAAAATGAATAAATATCATTAAGGTATTTTAAAATCAGGAAAATTGGCAACAAAAAGTCTGATTAAAATTACACCAAAAGATAAGGTTTGCGAAGGGAAAATCTGAAAAGAAAAACCGTTCAAAAAACCAATTCCAGGAAGAAAGTAACCGAAAGGAAACTAACAGAAAAGGAAGTCATAATAACAGTAACTTGACATTATTTAACGGCTATGGCTATTAAATGATGAAAGGGAGTCAATTCAAACAGAATTTGACTCCCTTTTGCTTTTTTGAAGTTTTTTTTAAAAAAATTGCAAGTTTTATTATTTTTATTTGTCATAATAACTCTTTAAAATGGCTTTGTTAAGAGATGTTAACCTTAAAGATTTAATTATCAAAAACATTTACTTTTGCAAATCAAAATAAAAAAATAAAATTTATATATCTAATGCAATTTTCAAAAAAACTATTTATTACAACTTTTTTATTATTAGCAGTATATTCAATTAAATTAACTGCACAAACACAACCTAATCAAGGACAAGGAAAACCTGGCGGTGGTGGAGGCATGGGTGGAGGTTTAGGAAGCATTTCCGGTATGGTTGTGGACAAACAAACATCTCAACCGGTTGAATATGCTAATCTTGTGCTATTTCGTGCCAAAGATTCAAGTATGATAAACGGAGCAATTACAAATCAAAGTGGGATTTTTACTATTGATAAAGTTCCTTTTGGAAAATATTACATGGTTGTTAGCTTTATTGGATATTCCAGCCTTAAAATACCTGAAATTATTGTCAATCCAAAAGATCCGGATAAAAAACTAGGTCAGATAAAATTTGAACCTTCAACGAGTCTTCTTGGAGAAGTGAATATTACAGCAGAAAAACGCATGATGGAATATACACTCGACAAGAAAATTGTTAATGTTGACAAAAACCTCGTAAGTGCTGGTGGTTCAGCGGTTGATGTTATGCAAAATATACCAGCAGTTACTGTTGATATCGATGGAAATGTAAGTTTAAGAGGATCAACAAATGTTACTATTTTGATTGATGGTCGTCCCTCTAATTTATCTGGAATGAGTCGTCAGGCAATTTTAGAACAAATTCCAGCCAGTTCTATCGAAACAATTGAATTAATCACTAATCCATCAGCTAAATACAATCCTGACGGAATGTCAGGAATTATTAATATTAAACTTAAAAAGAAAACAGCTCAGGGATTTAATGGAATTGTTTCGACAAGTATTGGGACAAGCAATCGATACAATAGTTCTGTTAATTTGAACTACAGCACTTCAAAATTCAATATTTTTGGTTCGTGGGATGGTAGATGGAATCAAGGGAAAGGATATGGAAATACTACAAGAAATGCTACAATAAATGATACCATTTCCTATACAAATCAATCATCAGATATGAAACGAATCATGGAAAACCATAGTTTTAAATTAGGATTCGATTGGTTTATAAATAAAGAAAATACACTAACAGTTTCTGGTCAGCTAAATGATGAAAACAGCACCAGGGAACAAAATTTATATAGTATTACCAACGACTATAAATTAGTGAAAAAGCAAGATTATTATCAAAGAAACGATGAAACTGAAAAGGATAATTCCAATACAATTAATCTAGGTTATAAAAAAACCTTTAAGCAAAAAAGTAGAGAACTAACTGCTGATTTTTCATACAGCAGCTCAACTAATTCGGAATCTACAGATATGAAAAATTATACTTATATGAATAATTATAATCCAATTTCTGGAAATCCATTTAAACAATATCAATATGATAATGGTAAAAATAATAATGGAAGTGTATTGATAAATTATGTACATCCATTAAATGAGAAAATGAAGCTTGAAACCGGTTTTCAGGGAACTTACAGAAAAATGGACAATGATTTTCACCTCGAAAATTTTAATTATTCTCAAAACGAATATATTAATGATACAAATTCATCAAATCAATTTATTTATAACGAAAATATTAATGCAGTTTATGGAACGTTGTCCAAAGAATGGCAAACTATTTCCATGCAATTAGGGTTAAGGTTAGAACAATCATTTACAACTGCAGAACAAATTACCCAAACACAAAGTTTTGAAAATAATTACTTTAGTTTTTATCCAACGATACATATATCAAAGAAATTACCTCATAAACAGGAAATGCAGTTAAGTTATAGTCGAAGGGTAAATCGTCCAAGAATTTGGGATCTCAATCCATTTAAAGATTACTCCAATCCATTGGTAATTAACTATGGAAATCCTGAATTAAAACCTGAATATATCAATTCTTTTGAATTAGGACATTCAAAATACTGGAACAAAACCAGTTTTTATACTTCTGTTTATTATCGTCAGATAAATGATGTTATTAAGAGAATCAGCTATTTAGGGAATGATGGAATCAACTATATGACGAATGAAAATTTATCAAAAGGAACTTCATATGGTGTTGATTTAATATTGGAACAGGAAATTGCAAAATGGTGGAGAATTAATGCTAATTTCAGTTATTTCAGAACTTTAATTGAAGGAAATAGTATTGATGGAAATATTTCTACAGATAACTACAGCTGGACTTCTAAACTAAATTCAAGCATGACTTTATTAAAAAACCTGAGTATCCAGATTACGGCTAATTACAGGGCTCCAATCATTACACCTCAAGGTAAAATGTATGAAACGTATTCAGCTGACATTGCAATGAAAAAGGATTTTTTAAAAGACAAATTATCGGTAAGTTTGAGGGTTAGTGATATATTTAATACACAAAGATTTGATATGGATGCATTTGGAAATGGATTTTATTCAACAATGTATCGAAAAAGACAATCACAGGCAGCCTATTTAACTATTAGTTACAAAATAAACGGTGGGTTGAAACAAAAATCCAGAAAAAAACCAGCAGACAACAATGGAGGAGGAAATGATGAAGGTGATTTTTAATTTTGAAAATCTAGGAAATAAATAATTGAAAATTTAAAATTCTGATTTAAAATTCAATAAAAAAACACCAATAATTTTAACTCACAATGATATTGAAACCTTATTAGATAAAACACTAATAAGGTTTTTCATTTAAAACATAAAAAGGATAATTTGCTTTGAAATTTATTTTTTTAGCACAACTTAAATCCTTAATTTTGCAGCAAACTTAGAAATTTAATAAACAAAAAAACATACAGTTATGACAAAATCAGAACAAATCATGGAACTTGAGCATCATTATGGAGCTCATAATTACCACCCACTTCCTGTTGTACTTTCAAAAGGTGAAGGTCCTTTTGTATGGGACGTTGAAGGAAAAAAATATTTCGATTTTTTATCTGCATATTCAGCAGTAAACCAAGGTCATTGTCATCCAAAAATCATCAATGCTTTAATAGAACAAGCCAAAACGATGACATTAACATCAAGAGCTTTTTTTAATGATTGCCTGGGTCCTTATGAAAAATTTGTTACCGAATATTTTGGATTTGACAAAGTTTTACCTATGAATACGGGTGCTGAAGCTGACGAAACCGCCTTAAAATTGATTCGCAAATGGGCTTACATGAAAAAAGGCGTTGCCGAAAATGAAGCCAAAATTATTGTTTGTAACGACAATTTCCATGGACGTACCATTAGTATTATATCAATGTCAACAGATCCTGATGCATATACTGGTTTTGGACCATACACTCCTGGTTTTATAAAAATTCCTTATAATGATATTCCAGCTTTGGAAAAAGCATTGGAAGATCCTACAGTTGCTGGTTTTCTGGTTGAGCCAATACAGGGTGAAGCTGGCGTTTATGTTCCTGCTGAAGGTTATTTGAAAAAAGCTTTCGATTTATGTAAAGCTAAAAATGTATTATTTGTTGCTGACGAAGTTCAAACCGGAATAGCACGTACAGGTAAATTATTGGCTTGCGATCACGAAGGTGTTCATCCTGATATCCTTATATTAGGAAAAGCATTGTCTGGAGGAGTTATTCCAGTTTCTGCAGTATTAGCTAATGATGAAATTATGCTTTGCATCAAACCAGGCGAACATGGTTCTACTTTTGGAGGAAATCCATTAGCTGCAAAAGTAGCTATTGCCGCTCTTGAAGTAGTTAAAGAAGAAAATTTAGCAGAAAAAGCTGAATACTTAGGAAAAATATTCAGAGAAGAAATTGCTAAAATTGATTCCGAAATGATTGAATTGGTTAGAGGTAAAGGATTATTAAATGCCATTATTATCAAACCTAAAAATGGAAAAGAAGCTTGGGACGTTTGCTTAAAAATGGCAGAAAACGGCCTGTTGGCTAAACCAACTCATGGACATATCATACGTTTTGCTCCACCATTGGTAATTACAGAAGAACAATTAAGAGAAGC
>CAIZXK010000192.1 GCA_903936865.1 uncultured Bacteroidales bacterium
TATTATAAAATAATAAATTATCGATTGTTGTATTTCTATACAATTGTATATATATTATACAATCCTTTTAATCATTTGTATTTCTGTGCTTTAATCAACATATTATATAATAGTGTTGAATAATTAAACACTCTACATGTATAAAACATTAACACAATTCCATGTATAGTTCACTATATCAATATAATAAAAAGAGAAAAGTACCATGGCATACTTATTGCAAAACAGAAAATATAACAATAAAAAAAACAGAAATCATGGTAGTCATTATTTTATTAGCATTTATACTGTTGTGTATCTCAGTAGATGCATTGGTTCAATATAGCAGACATAAAAAGTCAAAAGCTATAAATTTAAGCTCAGTAACAACTAGGATTTTTAATGAATCTTCAGTAGTTGTTCCAAAAGGACTTTATTATGATAAGTCTCATACATGGGCATTTATGGAAAAAAACGGGTATGTAAAAATCGGGATTGATGATTTTCTACTTCATATCACAGGAAATTTAAATCGATTGAAGATGAGAGATCTGGGAGAAAAAGTAAGTAAAGGAGAAGCTGTTTTATCATTAATTCAAAATGGCAAACAATTAACAATCAAATCTCCAATTTCGGGTATCATCAAATCTATCAACAAACAAATCATTGATAATCCATCCATTATAAATGTATCAGGATTTAATGAAGGATGGATTTATACAGTAGAACCAACAAACTGGAGCAGAGATTTGCAATTTCTATTAATGTCAGATAAATATAAAGAATGGTTAAAAAACGAATTTACACGTTTAAAAGATTTTATCTCAACTATTACATTATCCAATAATAAAGAACTAGCGACAATAATACTTCAGGATGGAGGTGAAATAAAGGAAAATCTACTCGCTGATTATGGACCAGAAGTTTGGGAAGATTTTCAAACAAAATTTATAAACACAGCTAATTGAACGATTTAAATAATATTATTCTTTTTTTCAATAGTTCGTTAAACTTTGACAAAACATATTCCTTAAAAAAATTAAATAACTGATTATCAATATATTTTACAAACAAATATAGCTTTGTCAAAGTTCTCAAAGTCTACGACTTATAAATGTTTAACGAAGTATTGCTTTTTGAAATAAGTAAGTTAAATAGTTAGTAACAATAATTAATAATTGAAATCATGGGATTAGATCGAAGAAATTTTCTAAAAACAGTTGGCGTTGCAGGAATTACACTTTTTGCAGCTGATGTCATGGGTTCTTCAGATAAAAAGAAAAAAGAAAATACTGAATTTCGAGGAATGCTGTATGATTCAACTCGATGTGTTGGTTGCCAGACATGTGAAACCGTATGTGCAGAAACACATGGATTACCTCCTCCAATAGGGGAACCAAAATCAGGAATAATAAGAAAAACTGATGAAAAACATAATACAGTTATAAATTGCTTCAATACTTCAAAAGGAGATGTATATATTAAAAATCAATGCATGCATTGCAATGATCCTGCATGTGTTGCAGCATGCCTGACCAAAGCAATGTATAAAACAAAGGAAGGAGCCGTAATATGGCGTGGCGACAAATGTATGGGGTGTCGTTATTGTATGGTATCATGTCCTTTTGATATTCCAAAGTTTGAATATTTTAGCTCAAATCCAAAAATTCAAAAATGTACGATGTGTTTTGAAAAACTGGTAAAAGGAGGAATACCTAGCTGTGCGGAAAATTGCCCTGCTGAAGCCATAAAATTCGGAACCAGACGTGAATTGCTCGCTGAAGCCAGAAAAAGGATTGTTGAAAATCCCGGTGTTTATGTTGATGAAATTTATGGAGATCATACGGCAGGAGGAACAGGATTTCTTTATCTTTCGCCAGTTCCTTTTAAAGAATTGGGAATGAACACTAAAATTCAAAACAAATCATATCCTGAATTATCTACTGGATTCTTATTCAGTGTCCCTACGGTGTTTGTTCTGTTACCACCGCTTTTACTGGGAATTTACGAAGCCACTAAAAATAATCAAAGCTATGAAAACAATGAAAATGAATAATCCGATTACGCTAATTTCAAAAAAAGAAAACGAATCTACTTTTAAGTTTATTTTAAATGAACTTAAACCAAAAGGTAAATGGTTAACACCTTTTAATATTATTTCAATTCCAATTATTATATTAGGAATTTCATTGATAATAATTCGTTTTATTAACGGAATTGGTTCAGTTACAAACCTTTCACAAGAAGTACCCTGGGGTTTATGGATTGGTTTTGATGTAGTAACAGGTGTTGCTTTTGCTGGAGGAGCCTATGTTCTGACTTTTATGGTCTATATACTCAATATAAAAAAATACCACTCAATTGTTAGAATCACAGTTCTTAATGGTTTTTTGGCTTATGTTTTTTATGCAGGAGCATTACTTTTAGACTTAGGTCGTCCATGGAACGTTATAAATCCGATAATTGGAAATAGTTTTGGAACAAGTTCTGTATTATTTCTAGTTGCCTGGCATTTCCTATTGTATATGATAGCCGAATTAATTGAGTTTTCTCCTGCAATAGCTGAATGGTTAGGTGCCAAAAGAGCCAGAAAAATTTTATCAGGAATGACCATAGCTGCCGTAATTTTTGGAATTACCTTATCAACACTGCATCAATCAGGTTTGGGAGCTTTGTATCTGATGGCAAAAGATAAAATACATCCGTTATGGTATTCTGAATTTATACCGGTTTTATTCTTTGTTTCAAGTATTTTTGCAGGACTATCAATGGTAATATTCGAAGGTTCAATCAGTCAGAAAGTATTCTTTAATCAAATAAACGAAAAAAATCACAAATCACATAATGGAATTGTTATAAGTCTGGCAAAAATATGTGCAGCCGCTATGTTTGCCTATTTCTTTTTGCAACTGCTGGTTTTTATTCATGGTAAACATTGGGATCTAATTAATACACCAATGGGTTATTGGTTTTTAGTGGAA
>CAIZXK010000193.1 GCA_903936865.1 uncultured Bacteroidales bacterium
ACGACATTGTAATTTCATAGCATCTTTGTCTATTACTTCAAAATGAGAAGGAATATTTTCATGATTAGTAACACAATTTGGATTGATGCATTTGATAAACTTCTCAACCTCATCAGGAACCTCAACCTGCTTCTTTTCAATAATTTCAAAATCTTTAATAACAATAAGAGTTGCCGAAGGAGCAACAATTGCTATTTTATTGATTTCAATTTTTTCAAAAAACTTATTTTTAACTTTGATGATACCCTTTTTTCCAAACTTGCGACTTTCGAGATTAGTACCAAATAAAATCTGATTATCAGAAGAATCGAGATTCAATATTTTAATTACCTGAAATACGTTTTTAGAAGGAATATGATCAATTACAGTTCCATTTTCCAGAGCAGAAACCACTAACTCTTTTCTTGTTTTATTTTCCATTTCCATATCCGATTAAATTTATTATTTAATACCTAAAATTGAAGCCATTAAAGCCTGACGTACATATACACCATTCCGTGCTTGTTGAAAATAATAAGCCTGTTCCATATCATCCACATTTTCATTAATTTCATTTACGCGAGGTAACGGATGGAGTACTTTTAGGTTGGATTTGCAACCCTTAAGCATATCGCCATGAAGGATATAAGAATTTTTTACACGCTCATATTCAACCGGATCAGAAAATCGTTCGCGTTGAATACGCGTCATATACAAAATATCAACAAAAGGAATCACTTCACTTAAATCTGTATATTGGTAATAATCAAGATTTTTCTCTTTAATATGTCGTTTAACTGCACTTGGCAATTTTAATTCAACAGGTGAAACAAAATGGAAAGTACAATTAAAATTAGT
This sequence comes from uncultured Bacteroidales bacterium, assembly GCA_903936865.1. Lineage (GTDB taxonomy): Bacteria > Bacteroidota > Bacteroidia > Bacteroidales > JACABE01 > JACABE01. The sequence goes on from CAIZXK010000193.1 coordinate 838, forward strand.
TAGTGCAATTACATTGGAATGAACTGTTCTGCCATACTTTAAATCACCAACAAATGCAATATGCAAATTATCCAGTTTACCCTGAGTTTTACGAATCGAATACAAGTCGAGCAAACATTGTGTTGGATGCTGATTAGCACCATCGCCTGCATTAATAATTGGCACAGAAGATACTTCACTTGCAAATCTGGCACTGCCTTCCAAGGGATGACGCATTACAATTAAATCTGAATAATTAGCTACAGTTTTAATCGTATCTTTAAGCGATTCTCCTTTTTTAACACTTGAACTTGCAGCGTCAGTAAAGCCGATAACTTTACCTCCTAATTGATTAACCGCACTTTCAAAACTTAACCTTGTTCGGGTTGATGGTTCAAAAAATAAGGTAGCAACTACAAAATCCTCAAATATTTTTTGCTTTGGATTTTTTTCAAATTCTTCGGCAATATCGAGTATTTTCAAGTACTCATCTTTTGAATAATCATTAATTGAAACTAAACTTCTGTTCTTCATTTTTAATTATTTAAATTGATTTTTTCCTTTTCAAAATTACTATTTTTTTATTTTTATTTCAAAAAAAAAGCGACTATAAAAGTCGCTTTTCTTAAAATTTATTAATGACAGCCACAGCCGCAGCCACCTTTTTTTACTAAATTATGTTTGTCAACAAAATCAGCAACAACTTGCTCTAAGTTTGGATAACCAATTTCTTGTAATTCGTAATCAACCTTAGTATATGGTTTGTTAATCTTGATGATTCTAGTTAAATCAATAGGAGTAGCAATAACTACTGCATCACAATCTGTATTGTTGATTGATGTTTCCAAATCAGTAACCTGTTCAGCACCATATCCCATAGCTGGCATTAAGGTGCCAATATTTGGATAAATTCTGAATGTTTCAGCAATTTTACCAACTACAAATGGACGAGGATCAACCAATTCTTTTGCGCCAAATTTTCTGGCAGCAACAGTACCTGCACCAATTTTCATTTCACCATGAGTAAGAGTTGGACCGTCTTCAACAACTAAAACGCGTTTTCCTTTAATAAGTTCAGGATTATGAACTGTTAATGGAGAAGCAGCATCAACAACGATTGCATTAGGATTAATTTTTGCAATATTATCTCTAACGATCTGAATTGCTTCAGGAGCGGCACTATCCATTTTATTGATAACGATAACGTCAGCAACGCGGGCAGTTACCTCACCAGGATAATAACTAACTTCGTGTCCCGGACGATGTGGGTCAACAACAGTTACAGTTAAATCTGGTTTAAAGAAAGGGAAGTCATTATTTCCACCATCCCATAAAACAACATCACATCCATCAGGATCGTTTTCAGCAGCTCTTAAGATTGCTTCATAATCAACTCCAGCATAAATAACGTTTCCGCGAACAACATGTGGTTCGTATTCTTCCATTTCTTCAATGGTGCATTTATGTTTGGCTAAATCTTCGACAGTTGCAAAGCGTTGAACTTTTTGAGCATTCAAGTCTCCGTAAGGCATAGGATGACGAGCAGCAACAACTTTTAAACCCTGAGCCATCAATAACTCAATAATTCTTCTTGAAGTCTGACTTTTTCCACATCCTGTTCTAACAGCACCAACTGCAATTACTGGTTTTGTACTTTTAATCTGAGTATCTTTAGGCCCTAATAAAATAAAATTAGCACCTGCAGCATTAACTACAGAACTAACATTCATAACTCTGTTGTAAGGAACATCGCTGTATGAAAATACGCAATCGTCTGCTTTAAGATCTTTAATTAATCTTGGCAATTCTGATTCTGCCAAAATAGGAATTCCTTCTGGATATAATTCTTCTCCTGCTAATTCTTTTGGATATTTTCTTCCGTCAATATCTGGAATTTGAGCAGCTGTAAAAGCTACAACATTATAACTAGCATTGCCTCTGTAATAACAGTTAAAATTGTGAAAATCACGACCGGCAGCTCCAATAATGATAACATTCTTTTTCATTATTCTATACCTTTTTATGTTAATAAATATTGATTAATTTAATTGTTGCAAAGTTAAATTTTTAAGTGATTCCAACAAGCATTTTTATTATGTTTATTTGAAAAAAAAGTTAAAAGTATTAATTTCAATCAAATAGAATTTAATTTTCAACATTCTATTTTCAATATAAAAAATTTAAGTCAATGGCAATTAATGCTTTTATTAAAATAAAAATTACTTCCAATCAGCAACATTTATAATGATTACGTGAGATAACAATAGAGTCTCATTCTATTATTCCTTAATAAGTTTTTGTTGATAATATTTTTTTCCATCAGTAATTTTTACAATATAAAGTCCTTTTGATAAAAAGCCAATATCTAAAAAATTGCTATTTAATGGTGATGAAAATATTTTACGACCTAATATATTATATATTGAAAGTTCTAAATCCGAATTTGTATTTATTGAAGAAAAGTTTAAATTAATAATATCCTTTGATGGATTTGGTATTATTTTAAATGTTTCTGATAATTCATTTTTATTAATACCATTTGAAGAATTATTATCGAATAAGACAAATTTTTTGTATAAAGAATGGTTGATTATTATTGTACTGATAACTAATAATGGTTCTTTTTTATTTGCCTGATACCATGCATATTCGGTTGTAAGAGAATATGAATTTATGGTAATGCTTGAATCTCCGATATATAAAACAGATTTAGTACGCAAAACATTTGGTACTGTTTTGTTTGGCAACTTTATTGTGCCCCAAGCATCAGCTTTAAACGAATATTTTCCAGATCCAAGTAGATTTCCGGGATTTGTAACTGCAGATACACTGTCAACAAAGGAATTTCCGTACAAAATCGGGAATTTATAATAATTAAGTGGCAAGCTATTATAATTTTGATCATAAAAATTTGGTTCAACAAACCCATAGCAAACAGAAAAATTACTAT
>CAIZXK010000194.1 GCA_903936865.1 uncultured Bacteroidales bacterium
GCAAAACTTAAATATGAAAATGCTTATGGTGGTATCAAACGTAAAAATCTGAAACGAGTAATTACAGTATCTTCCAATGTTTTAAAAGATTATAATGCCAATGAAATTGTAATGAAAATCACATCTGAATTGCCTAAATTTAATAAAAAAGAAGGTATAGAAATAAATCTGACAGGTGAGCAGGAAGATCAAAAAGAAACGATGTCTTTTTTGAGTAAAGCAATGCTTTTGGCAATGTTCCTGATTATGTTTATCATGATTACCCAATTCAATTCTATAAGTAAACCAATAATTATTTTTAGTGAGGTTTTCTTCAGCATTATAGGAGTACTACTTGGTTTTATAATATTCAAAATGCCTATTTCTATTATTATGACTGGGATGGGAGTTGTGGCATTAGCTGGTATTGTGGTTCGAAACGGTATTTTGCTTGTCGAATTTACTGATGTTCTTAAAGAACAAGGAATGAAAACTCGTGAAGCCATTATACAGGCAGGGAAAACCCGTATAACTCCTGTTATATTAACTGCTTCGGCTACAATTTTAGGTTTGGTTCCGTTGGCAATTGGTTTTAATATCGATTTCGGTTCTTTATTCAGCAGTTTACAACCTCATATTCACTTTGGTGGCGATAATGTAGCCTTTTTTGGTGCATTGGCATGGACTATCATTTTTGGATTGAGTTTTGCAACTTTCCTCACGTTATTATTTATACCATCTATGTATCTGATAACTTATGCAATGAAAGTTAAATTACAAAGAGCCAAATCAAATAGAAAAGCAAGGCAAAACCGCTTAAAATTATAATTATTTTAACTTCCTTAAATCCGCAAATTATATTTATTAGCCACGTTTTACACGAATTTATATAAAAAATTAAAATGACTTCAAAATCGTGCAAACAACTAATAATAAAATACTAATAAAAATTCTTGCGGATTTAAGGTTCTGTAAAATATTCTTAAAATATCTCTTAAATCCATAAATTTAAGATTATTTAAATCCATTTAAATAGATTTAGGCTTTAAAATGAGAATAAATTAAATTAATGTTGTAATTTTGCAAACTTAAAAATGGTAGAAATCATTTAAACGCTCATTATATTTATGCTCAACAGGCGATATTTACGTACGAAAGTGATGCAGTCACTTTACGCATATTTTCAATCGGACGACGACCGTATGGACATAGCTGAAAAAAATCTTGTAAAAAGTATCGATAAGCTATATGAATTATATATACACCAACTTTCAATATTATTTGAATTGGTTGAGTTTGCAAAGCTTCGAATGGAAGATAGCAAGCTGAAATATATTCCTTCAGAAGACGATTTGAACCCAAATACCCGTTTTATTGAAAACAGATTGGTTAATCAGATTGCAAATAACAAAAGGTTTATTTTACAATATAACGAACTAAAAATCAATTGGGCTGACGAACAGGATATTTTTCGTTCCATTTATCTGAAATTAAAAGAAACGAAGGCTTACATAGATTATATGAATGCTGAAACTTCTTCATACAATGCAGATAAGAAGATTATTCTTCAGCTATTCAGAAAATTTATTATTTCTGACGAAAAATTACAAAATTATTTTGAGGATAAAAATATTTATTGGGCTGATGATTATCAAACAGTTGCTATGATGGTTTTAAAAACGCTGGATGGTTTTACTGAAGATAAAGACGATTTTTATGAACTTCCGGGTTTATATAAAGCTGAAGACCGAACCAATGCTAATGATGACAGGAATTTCATAAAAGAACTATTCAGAAAAACAATTATTAATAATCAGAAGTTTGAGAAACTTATTGCCGAAAGTACCACTAATTGGGAAGTAGAAAGAATTGCTGTAATAGATAATATCCTTTTAAAAATGGCATTGGTAGAATTAACTGAATTCCCTTCAATACCAGTTAAAGTAACTCTAAATGAGTATATTGAAATTTCAAAAGGATTTAGCTCCGACAAAAGCAAAGTATTTATCAATGGAATTCTTGATAAAATTATTACTGATTTTAAAGGGAATAAAGTAATGAATAAAGCAGGGAGAGGACTTTTTGAAAAAAATAAACAAAGTATTCAAAATGAAAAGTAAAGTTTTTCCATTTTTATTTATATTAATTGCATTAATTGCATGTAATCGTAATTCAAATGATAGATTATCAACTGATTTGGTAAATAATCCCAATTCGGCTGATACCTCAGTAAGTTCGGATAATTTACCAATATTTAAATTTGAAAACGATTTACACGATTTTGGGAAAGTGATTGAAGGAGAAAAGCTAACATACAGCTTTAAATTTAAGAATATTGGAAAATCAGATTTGGTAATTTCAGCAGCAAATGCTACATGTGGCTGTACAGTTCCTGATTTCCCAAGAGAACCTATCCGACCAGGTGTTGAAGGAATGATTACCATAACTTTTAATACAAAAGGGAAAATGGGATTTCAACACAAAACCATTACATTGGTTGCTAATACACAACCAAATAACTACGTATTAACTGTTAAGGCAACAGTGAATTCACCAGAGAATAATTAGAAATTTTTTAATCAAATAAATATACTATGAATAATTTATTAAACATCATTTTAATGTCTCCACCAGCTGATGGTAAAAGCGGAGGAAATGGCTATGAATCATTATTTTTCTTATTGGCTATATTTGCCGTATTCTATTTTTTCATGATTCGTCCACAAATGAAAAAGACCAAGGAACAAAAGAAATTCAGAGAAAACCTGCAAAAAGGTCAGAAAATTGTTACCATTGGTGGAATTCATGGAAAAATTATTGAAATGCAAGAAACAACTGCAATTATTGAAGTTGAAGGTCAAAACCGTTTAAAAATTGAAAAATCTGCAATTGCATTAGATAATTCTTCTCAGTTACAGGAAAGCAAATAACTTTATAAAGTTACTAAAGTTAATGGTAAAATGAGATCTGAAAGTTAAAATTTCAGAGAAACATAATTTTTTAAAACCATAATCAAAATTGACTTTACACTATTGCAAAATATTAAATCTCAATCTATTCAGATTGAGATTTATTTTTAAGAATAATAACATTGGAAACCGAATTTAAGACTTTAGCAGATAAAGTAATCAAAAACAAAAGATTACAGAACAAAAAGAAATTAATTATATTTTCTTTTTGTTTGCTTATCTCTATGTCATTTTGGACATTAAAGAAATTTTCAAAAGAATATCAATTAATTGTTCCTTTCAAAATCAGCTTTCAAAACCTGCCCGAGAATAAAGTATTATTAAATAATTCAGACACTACTTTTTATATAACAATTAAATCTCAAGGCTTTAATCTGATATATTATCAATTATTTAATGAAACAAAAAAAATCAATATTGATTTATCCAAAATCCAGCTCTTTAAAGGATATAACAAAAACACTTCATACTTAGGTGCATCACAGATTATTAAAGCTATTAAAAAACAAAACACACTCGATTATAATATTGTAAGTGTTTATCCTGATACATTTGCTTTGCTTTGGGAAAATGCATATATCAAAAATGTAGCAGTTAAACCTATTTTGAAACTTAACTTTCAAAAACAATATCAACTTTACGATTCTATAAAAGTAATTCCCGATTCAATTTATATAAGTGGTATTCGCAGTGAAATTGATAATATCAAATTTTTATTTACACAATCATTAAGTTTAAACGACTTAAAATCAAACAAATCTATTTATTTGAATATTATCAAACCGAATGACAAAACAAAAGTGAAATTATTTTCAGATAAAGTACAGATTATAATATCTGTTGAAAAATATACTGAAGCGGAAATTGAAGTTCCGATAAATATTCAGAACAACTTACAACAATCTGATATTAAAATATTTCCTGATAAAGTTAAAATTAAATATTTAGTTGCATTAAAGGATTTTAAGAAAATAAACAAGGAAATGTTTGTTGCTATAGCAACTATTAAAACCAATACTAAAAGTGAAAATAAAGCAAAAATTGAAATAGTCAATTTCCCTTCAAACTTAAAAATATCCAAAATATATCCTGAAAAAGTTGAATATATAATCTTTAAATAAAAAATATGCTTAAGATAGGATTAACAGGTAATATAGGTAGTGGAAAATCAACAGTAGCAAAAATATTTAAAATTTTAGGCATTCCGGTTTATCATTCAGATATTGAAGCTAAAAAGTTTTTGACTGATAAAACGGTAATGCGGGAACTTACAAACAAATTTGGTACTGAAATAGTAACCGAAAGCAAAATTGATAATAAGAAATTGGCATCTATCGTATTTAAAGAAAATGATTCATTAATTTTTTTAAACAATCTGATTCATCCTTTGGTGAAAGAAGATTTTGAAAACTGGTGCAATACAGTATCTCCAACAAATAAATACATAATACAAGAAGCAGCTATACTTTTTGAAAGCAATTTTGATAAATATGTTGACAAAACAATTTTGGTTATTGCTCCGGAGAACATTCGGTTGGAACGTGTTATTAAAAGAGACTCTATTTCAAAAGAAGAAGTTTTAAAACGAATGGCAAATCAGTGGGATGAAGAAAGAAAAGTTAAACTTGCTGATTTCTTGATAAATAACAATGATAAAGAATTACTAATTCCACAACTAATTGAAATACATAAAAAAATAATCAACGATATAGTGTAAGGCTTGATGATTTTTTAGTTATTATTTTATGCTTATCATCTGAACAATAAGATAATACCCAGTTATAAACCCCTTGCGGAACTTCTTTTCCCAACTAATTTCCATCCCAGCCAATATTAATATCCTTGCTGTACTGATTTCTTTTTACTATCTATATTTCAGGCTTTAATTTTTTTAATACCATATAAGGCTATCTGAAATAAATGAGAATAAAATTTCGATCCATTCATTATAAGGTCATTAAACATAATCTCTTTTTTAAACCACAATAGACACATAGCACACAATAGGATTCCACAATTTATAAGCCGGAATACGATTCAAAGTCACACACCTGCTATACAACAACTGCATTATATATTATGCCATCAACAAAAGCAATTATGCTGTTGAAAATCTTTTGTAATTTGAGCTAAGCAAATTAATCCACTTTCTTGCATTGGTATAAAACTATGCTTTACGAAGTTATTAAGTTCTTTCCAGAGTATTTGTTTTAATATTTGCCTCACATAAAACAGCAAAATCTTTAAGATTTGATATAATATATTTTGTAAGAAAAATATGTATTTCCATGCACAAAAGAAAGTAAGATTCAAACATTTCAAAAATTAAATGTTCAGTTGTAATAAGTTTTAATATTTCAGTTGTATTATCATTTTCATTTAGTTCAGAATAGCTACCTCCAACTCCATCCCAATTTGGGTGAACAAATTCACATAATGAATTATAACTTTTTTTAATCCCTTTATACTTTTTATCAAGATTATCTATTTGTGTTAAAATATTAATTGACATATCCTCACCATCATATCTAGTGCCAAAGCTGATTATTGTAATTAAATCATCAAAATTTTCAACTAATTTATTTGATAATAATGAATTTTCTATTGCAGATACAATTCTATTTGAAATTGCAATATTTTCAAATAGAGCTCTTATCAGAGGTAAAGATGGAACTACATGATTGTTTTTTATAAGTATATCAATTGCTTCACAAAAGTCAATCATCCTACAATTAATAATTTCAATAAAAGAATGAACTTTAAAAGGGATTTTTGATACCTTTGAATATTGATAATGATTAATAAAATCAGTTTTTAAGGATTGAAGTTCATTAATCTTTTTTTTAATTGTTATTTCATCATACATTTTCTGTGTTTTAAATAAATTTGATAGTTAATTTATAAATTACTGTTAATGTGTTGTAATTATGCAATTTAGATTTTTATTATTTTAGACAATTCTATAATAAAAACACCTCTTAATTTATTA
>CAIZXK010000195.1 GCA_903936865.1 uncultured Bacteroidales bacterium
ACAAGGGTTTAAAGGCAGTTTCCTTATAGAGCCAAAACCAATGGAACCTTCCAAGCATCAATATGATTTTGATACGGAAACAGTTATTGGATTCCTTCGATATTTTGGTCTTGAAAAAGATTTTAAACTCAATATCGAAGTCAATCATGCCACTTTGGCAGGACATACTTTCCAGCACGAACTGCAATGTGCTGCTGATGCCGGTCTGTTAGGCAGTATTGATGCCAACCGCGGTGATTATCAGAATGGCTGGGATACCGATCAGTTTGTTCTGAACATTTATGAAACGGTTGAAGCAATGATGGTAATTATCAATGCTGGCGGTTTTACCAATGGAGGTATTAATTTTGATGCAAAATTAAGAAGAAATTCCACGGATCCTGAAGATTTATTTATTGCACATATTTCGGCTATGGATGTTTTTGCAAGAGCATTGGTTATTGCAACTGATATACTTACTAATTCTGATTTGCCAAAATGGAAGAAAGAGCGTTATGCAAGTTTTGATTCAGGTAAAGGTTTGGAATTTGAACAGGGAAAACTAAGTCTTGAAGATTTAAAAACTTATGCCATCGAAAACGGTGAACCCGAAATAAGAAGTGGTAAACAGGAATTGTACGAACAATTAATTAATTTTTACATCTAAAAGAATATGGAAGATCAAAAAACAAACATGGCTTACGTATTTAGTATTACCTTAGTAGCAACACTAGGTGGATTACTTTTCGGATACGATACAGCTGTAATTTCCGGTACGGTTAATTCATTGAAAATTAATTTTATCGATCCGAGAAATTTGAATGAAATATTGGCAAACTCTTTATTGGGTTTTACAGTTTCCAGTGCTTTAATTGGTTGTATTTTAGGTGGTCTGTTAAGTGGCTGGATGGCACTAAAACTCGGAAGACGTAACAGCATGATAGCAGCAGCCGTTTTACTTATTATTTCAGCTATTGGTTCAGGCTTCCCTGAATTATTACTTGCTCCTATTGGTAATAATGTAGCTGAATTCCTGACACCATTTATCATATATCGTATTATTGGAGGTATTGGAGTAGGTTTGGCATCAATGCTTTCTCCTTTATATATTGCAGAAATAGCTCCAGCAGAAAAACGTGGTAATCTGGTTTCGTGGAATCAGTTTGCCATTATCTTTGGAATGCTGGTTGTTTATTTTGTAAACTGGAGTATTTCCCGTCTGGGTAACGAAAGCTGGTTGCATGCTTATGGATGGCGCTGGATGTTCTTTTCGGAAACCATACCAGGAGCTATCTTCCTTTTTCTTTTATTTTTTGTTCCTGAAAGTCCGCGCTGGCTGGTTATGCAGAATAAAGAGAGTAAAGCTATTGCAATTCTTACTAAAATTAACGGAAAAAAAACAGCAGAAAAGGTACTTATTGAAATTAAAGAAACTGTTGAAGGAGTTGGTACTTCCAAATTATTTTCTTTCGGCTTTTTTATTGTGATAATAGGGATACTGTTATCAGTATTTCAGCAACTTGTAGGAATAAATGTTGTATTGTATTATGCACCTGAAATATTTAAAAATATGGGTAGTACTACAGATGTTTCTTTATTACAAACAATTATTGTAGGTGTAATAAATTTAACATTTACCATTATAGCCATTTATACTGTTGACCGTTATGGAAGAAAACCATTACAGATAATTGGTGCATTAGGAATGGCTGTTAGTATGTTAGCCTTAGGATTTACTTTCTATTTTCAAAATGTTGGAATTGCAGCTTTGGTATTTATGCTTACTTATGTAGCTTCATTTGCAATGAGTTGGGGTCCTGTAACCTGGGTCTTACTTTCTGAAATGTTTCCTAACAGGGTTCGTGGTCGTATTATGGCTGTGGCAGTTGCAGCACAATGGATTTCCAATTATTTGGTTTCGTGGACTTTCCCTATGATGGATAAAAGTTCTACTCTTACCAACATTTTTCACCATGGATTTGCATACTGGATATATGGAATAATGGGATTGCTGGCAGCATGGTTTGTATGGAAATTAGTACCTGAAACCAAAGGTAAAACGTTGGAAGAAATGGAAAAACTTTGGAAAAAACATTAAGTTATTAATCCTGTCTTAAATATTTTATGAGTTAATTATTTAATATTATGATATTATGATATTAATAATAAACAAAAGAGGCGAATCTTTCGATTTCGCCTCTTTATATTTTAGAAATTTATGCTATTAAACATGTCCCTGAGCAATCATTGCATCGGCAATTTTTACAAATCCACCAATATTAGCACCCTTTACATAATTTACGGTACCATCAGCTTCTTTACCATATTTAACACAGGTTTTATGAATATTTACCATAATATTATGCAATTCCTGGTCTACTCTTTCTCTTGTCCAGCTCAATCGCATTGAATTTTGAGACATTTCCAATCCAGAAGTAGCAACACCACCAGCATTGGCAGCTTTTCCAGGTCCATAAAGAATCTTCTTTTCGATGAAGTATTCAACAGCTTCTGGTGTTGATGGCATATTAGCACCTTCAGATACACAAATACATCCATTGGCAATTAATATTTTTGCATCTTCACCATTTAATTCATTTTGAGTGGCACTCGGTAATGCAATATCACATTTAACTCCCCAAGGTGTTTTACCTTCAACATATTCGCAATTATATTTTTTTGCATAATCAGAAATACGTCCACGTTTTATGTTTTTCAATTCCATAACATAAGCAAGTTTTTCAGCATCTATACCAGCTGGATCGTAGATATAACCATTCGAATCAGACATAGTTACAACTTTACCTCCAAACTCGGTTGCTTTTTGAGTTGCATATTGTGCTACATTTCCTGAACCGGAAACTACAACTACTTTACCTTTAAAGCTATCCCCTTTTGTAGAAAGCATTTCTTTAGCAAAATAAACCTGACCATAACCAGTAGCTTCAGGGCGTATCAAACTTCCACCCCATTCCAGGCCTTTTCCAGTTAATACTCCGGTAAATTCATTTCTTATTCTTTTATATTGTCCGAACATAAATCCAATTTCGCGACCACCAACACCAATATCACCAGCAGGGACATCCGTATCTGGTCCGATATGTCTTTGAAGTTCAAGCATAAAACTTTGGCAGAATTTCATAACTTCATTATCTGATTTTCCTTTAGGATCGAAATCAGATCCTCCTTTACCACCACCCATAGGTAGGGTTGTTAAACTATTTTTAAAAATCTGCTCAAAAGCTAAAAACTTAAGAATCCCCAAATTTACAGTTGGGTGGAAACGCAAACCGCCTTTATACGGTCCAATAGCACTATTCATTTCAATTCTAAATCCTCTGTTTACTTGAAATACACCTTTATCATCCAACCATGGAATTCTGAATAAGATAACTCTTTCGGGTTCAACCATTCTTTCAAGAATTCCATTATATTTTGGATTTTCTTCGATAAAAGGAAATAGAGTTTCCACAACTTCTCTTACAGCTTGGTGAAATTCTACTTCACTTGGATTTTTGGCAATTACTTTTGCCATGAATTGATCGATTTTTTGTGTTAAAGCATTGTTTGACATAATTTTTTTTTATTTTTTTTTATTAATAAAAATTGTTTAATTAGTGGTACAATGTTATAAAAAATAATTACAACAAGGCAATAAAAATTACTGATTTTAAGTAAATTACGCAATTAGCTTAATACGTTATACGTAAATCACTTAATTTTTAAATTTTCATATAAGTAAAAAACTTAATTTTATAGATATTATTACAAAAAAAACACGAGTTATACAAAAATTGATTTAATTTTAACAAAAAAAAATCATGGCTTTAATTGAATTTAATTTAGATGGAATCATCGAAAAAGTTCATGCAGATTTATGCAAAATACTTGGCTATCAAACAGATGAACTTAAGGGTAAACATATTAGCTCAATACTTGAAAAAAATGTTTATAAATCAGATAAATTCCGAACAAAATGGGAAGCACTCAGAGAAGGTGAAACATTGCAATCTGAAATTCAGGTTTTAAAAAAAGATCATTCATTTGCATTGCTAAATGGAGTTTTCTCACCTATTTTAGAAAAAGAAGGATTTGCATATTATAAATTAAAAAGAATTGGATTTGATTTTTCAATTGAAAGTGAACAGAATATTGTTTCTGTTGAAACAACTTCACATGAATCTAATTTTCAACCTAATCTGGAAATTAGTCAGGATCTGAAAAATTTAATTTTCGAAAACAGAGAAAGACTTAAGGAATTATCAGCCATTAATCAAACTACAAAGATTTTAAAAGAAGGAAAACCAATAGAAGAAACATTACAACAAATTTGCATGATTCTTCCCAAAGCCTGGCAGTATCCTGAGTCAACAGTAGCACGTATCATTTTTGATAAAAAGGAATTTAAAACTTCTGATTTTATTGAAACACCATGGATTCAAAAACAAAATTTCGAAACTATCGATTATATTAAAGGTTCCATTGAAGTTTATTATTTAAAAAAATTTAATGATTTTGACGAAGGACCCTTTTTAAAAGAAGAACGACATTTAATTGACAATTTATCAACTATTCTTGTCAATTATCTGAATAGCTTGAAAGCTAAAGCGATTTTAAAGGATTCTTCAACAAATGAAATGGAAGATGAAGATGTTCATAAAGTTACAAGTCGTCAGCTATTACACAGATTCCTTAATAAGCAAAACTATGATAGAGATGTTTTTCATGATCTTATGCCATTTAAAGTAAATGAAATACTGCTTGTTGCAAATCTTTATGATGCCTATAATATTGAAAAGGAAGGTCGTTTTTCTGAACATATTCTCGGTGAATACTATCAGTTAAACCTTACTTCTATTCCCAGAGTTACTGGTGTTTCTTCTTATGAAGAAGCATTATCACAATTAAAACAAAAGCATTATGATCTCATTATTATTATGATGGGAGTTGATAAAAATGTTCCTTTAGAAATAAGTCATAGCATCAAGAAGAATTTTCCATATATACCAATTTTTTTGTTGCTAAATAACAATAGCGATATCGTAGCCTATCAAAATGATGAAAAAATATTAAAATTAATTGATAAGGTATTTATCTGGAATGGAGATTCCAGGGTATTTTTTGCCATGGTGAAGTATCTGGAAGATATGGTAAATGTAGAAAATGACACTAAAATCGGGCTGGTTAATGTAATATTGTTAGTTGAAGATTCAGCTAAATACTATTCAAGATATTTACCAATGCTATATTCCAGTGTATTGGAGCAAACCAAGCGCTTGATTGAAGATGTAAGCAATGATGAATTGTATAAAGTATTAAGACTAAGGGCTCGACCTAAAATTTTGCTTGTTCAGTCTTATGAGGAAGCTATTGACATTTTTCATAAGTATAGGGATTATTTATTATGCTTAATAACTGATATGAAGTTTTTTAGAAATAATGTACTGGATGAAAATGCAGGATATAATCTTGTAAGATATATTAGAAATAACTCCAAGGATTTACCCACTATCATTCAATCATCAGACCCTGAAAATGCATTATTGGCTTATGATTTGAAAGTTACTTTTATTGATAAGAATTCCAATACATTATCGCAGGATATAAAAAGTTTTATTAGCCATTATCTTGGATTTGGAAATTTCATTTACAAAGATGCTGCCGGAAGAGATATTGCTATTGCAAGTTCATTAAAGGAATTTGAGAAACATTTGAAAACAATTCCCGATGAATCATTAATTTATCATGGAAAACGAAATCACTTTTCTTTATGGCTAATGGCAAGAGGCGAAATTCAGATTGCAAAAAAAATAAATCCATTAAAAACAACAGATTTTAAAAATGCACAAGAATTAAGAGAATTTTTATTAAAATCAATTCAAAAACACAGAAATGAAAAAAACAAAGGAAAAGTAATTAGTTTTGAAGAAACAGAAACTATTGATGAAAGCAGCATAATTACTTTATCATCAGGTTCACTGGGTGGAAAAGGCAGAGGCTTGGCTTTTGTTAATACGTTAATTTATAATTTCGATTTCTCTCAATTATTACCAAATATTAATATTAAAACTCCGATTACGTTTATTATTGGTACTGATGAATTCGATTATTTTATTGATAGAAATAAACTTTATGAATTTGTAATTTCAGAAAGGGATTATTCTAACATTCGAAAAGTTTTTATTGAGTCTAAATTAACTGATACGCTGATAAGAAAATTAAGATTTCTGCTAAAAAAACTTACAAAACCATTGGCAATACGTTCTTCCGGTTTGTTTGAAGATTCTCTGATGCAGCCATTTGCCGGAATTTTTGAAACTTATATCATTCCAAATAATCATCCAGAAGCAGAAGTAAGATTAGTTCAGGTAATGGAAGCCATCAAATTGGTATATGCTTCTGTATATTCAAAAATTGCCAGAGGTTATGTAGAAGCAATAAATTATAAAATTGAAGAAGAGAAAATGGCAGTCGTTATTCAGGAAGTTGTTGGAAATAATTATGAGGAATATTATTATCCACACATAAGTGGAGTTGCCCAATCCTATAATTTCTATCCTTTTTCTCACATGAAACCAGAAGAAGGTTTTGCAGTAATGGCTGTAGGATTAGGAACTTATGTAGTTGAAGGAGAGAAAGCTTATCGTTTTTCACCCAAATATCCAAATGTCGAAATTAATTCACCTAAAGATCAATATAAGAGTTCTCAGGTTGGTTTTTATGCTGTTGATTTACAGCCACAACCCTTAAATTTATTAGATGGAGAAGATGCTGGTTTAGTAAAACTTGATATAGATATTGCTGAAAAACATGGTACGTTAAGACATTGTGCCTCAGTTTATGACATTGACAATAACCGGATAGTACCTGGTTTAAGTTATGCGGGACCAAGAATTATTAATTTCGCCAATATACTAAAATATAATTACATCCCTTTACCAGATACTATTGAATTGGTTTTAGATGTAGTTAAGGAAGCTTTGGGTTCGCCTGTTGAAATTGAATTTGCCATTGATTTAAATAAAGATGAAAAAGGAAAAGCTTCGTTTTATTTACTGCAAATAAAACCACTTATTGGAAATGCGGAAGATTATACAATTGATGAATCGAAAATTAACAAAAGCGATGTTATTTTGTTTTCTGATAAAGGTATGGGAAATGGATTAATTGATACCATTACTGATGTAATTTATGCAGATATCGGTATTTTTGATAAATCCAGAACTTGCGAAATGGCAAATGAAATTGAAATGCTTAATAATATAATGATTAAGGAAAATCGAAAATATATTTTAATTGGTCCTGGCAGATGGGGAACACGTGATAAATGGATAGGAATTCCTGTTAATTGGACACAAATTTCTAATGCAAAAGTAATTGTAGAAACAAGTCTTGAAGATTTTCCTTTGGATGCATCTTCCGGTTCTCATTTTTTCCATAATGTAACTTCTTTAAATGTTGGATATTTTTCTGTACAACAAGAACTTAATGA
>CAIZXK010000196.1 GCA_903936865.1 uncultured Bacteroidales bacterium
ACTGGAAATCTGCAAATCGAAAAGAAAATATTATTTGCCAGCAAATACCTTTCGCCGCATAGCCTTTGTATAAATGAGAATAAAGATAGTATGTGGTTTATAAGCAACCACATTTACTGCATGGCTGTAATAGATAATCAGTTGCCGGCAACGCCATTGATTTACAAGAAAAACCGACTGTTTTACAGCATGAAAGTATATGCTCCCGGCAGCGAATTGTATATTTCAGATGCCATTGATTACAATCAGAATGGCTATGTTTATCGTTTTACGCCTCAGGGAACTGTTATCGATTCCCTGCGAGCCGGAATTATACCGGGTTATTTCTGTTTTGCGAAGTAAGCATTATATTTCCGGATGCGTATATCATAGCTTGTTTCTTCTTTTGGTGCTTTGTAGTTCATATCTATTCAATTAATCAGTTTAATTTTATAACCACAGAGAATTAAAAATCCGTTTTTTATCTGCGTTTCCCAGAGGGATCAGCGTCATCAGCGTTCCAAAAATAAATCAGAAGAGTTAAAAACTGTTTTTAAAATATATCCTAAAATTCGCTTAATTCGCGGGCAATAAATTTTTTATTTGCGGATTTAAGGTTAAAGATAAGTCAGCGTTATCTGTTGATAAAGTTGAAGATGAAACTGAAAACCGGTAATTACAGGGGTGCGACTTGAAGTAGTGTATCAACCTAAATCCAAAGAGATTTATCAACTACTCAATTATTTTTTCGCTGTACTTATATAAAAATTCAGGATCCAAATCAGCTTCATTAGCCCATTCAATAGTATCAAAACTAATTCTAACTGTTTTAAAAACAGAAATGTCCTTAAGTTCTTGAAATATCCCTTTATCTAAATAGGGTAACATATCAAGCTTACGTTTTTCTCCGTTTTCAAAGGTAAGCATCAGATTATAATCACCGATGACTTTTACATCTTTAATTGCCAGGTACATTTTTGTTTATTTTAATGGTTTTATTTTAAATGGTTTTTCTCCATTCTGACATAATTCCCAGTTTGCAATCAACTCATCTTTATGAATTTCAATCCATGCAACAATCAGTTTTGTTTGTTTTGATGGAAGTTCTCCTTCCATTATGTTACAAGTCTGAATATTGAAAATTGATTTAAAATCCTGATAATATACATGTATATGTGGTGGATTATGTTCAGTTGGTGCATAATACATACGGATAATAATTCCGTAAAACATTGCTATTGTAGGCATAATAAATCTCTTTTAATAAATACAAAAATAAGCATTTTCTATTGTAAAAACATTAAATAGAAATTTTTTTATAAAAATGAATTAACTAAACGCCTTAAAACAGTATTGAAATAGAACTAACAGCTGTTTTATACATTTTGATTTAAATAGTTGATTTGTAATTTGCAAAAGTAAATAAAAACCAACAAGACTGCAATCTGTATTTTTCAGTTATTTATATTAAACCTTATATCCGCACACTTTATTATATCCGCCACTAATTGCACTAATTACACTAATTACACTAATTTTTTAAAAAAATACAATGATGATACGTAATTGTAAACAGTTAATAATAAAACACTAATAAAAATCATTGCGGATTTTAGGTGTAACAATAAATAATTCTTAGTACTTATTTAAAAATATGGATGATTCAATCAAATTTTTTTTGTTAAAATAGTATCTCTTATCAATTTTTTATTACTTTTACAGCAAAATTTAAAAATTGAATAAAACATATTAAAAACATAAAAGAGTGTTAGCTTTTGCAAAGCATAGTTCCCACGCTTTTTTACAACACAAAAAAAATAAGTAAAGTCTCGGGAATAAGACAGAATAAAATGTAACCAACTATGAAAAAGATTTATATACTACTTATTGCAATATGCCTTGGGAATGTTGTGAATGCACAATGGAAACAGATAGGACCGGAAGCAGGTTGCATCCGATGCATGGCCTGTAAAGATTCATCAATCTTTGCCGGCACTTATAATGGAGGAATGTATTTATCAACAAACAACGGCGGCAATTGGAAATCAATAAATACAGGACTAAAGCATTATTCCATAGTATCTATTACCATAAGTGGTAACAATATATATGCAGCAACCGGAAAAGGTTTATATTTATCAACAAACAACGGAAACAATTGGGCGCTGGTGAATACAGGTTTTGTTGATACCGCTGTTTTTGCTGTAGCTATCAGTGGTAATAATATTTTTATCGGAACAGGTGTTGGTATCTTTCTTTCGGCAGATAACGGAAATACATGGACTGCAGTTAATACAGGACTGCCGGCTTATCCGTATATAAGTTCATTAGCAATATGTGGCAATGTTATTTATGCAGGCTCAAGTGATAAAGGTGTTTACAGATCTTCGGACAACGGAGGCTCGTGGAGCCTTGTAAATACGGGCTTAACTACTACAAGTGTATATACATTGGCGGTAAAGGATAGCCTTGTTTTTGCAGGTACTTATGGTGGTGGTATATTTAAATGCACTAACAATGGAAATAGTTGGGTTTCATCATCTTCAAGCTATTCAATAGCTTATGTAACTGCATTAATCGTTAGTGATACTACACTCTATACAGGTACCAATGGCAATGGCATATTTATTTCGACCAATAATGGAACAGATTGGGTGGAGAGGAATTCTGGTTTAACCAATAAAAATATTTATTCAATAGCGGCTAAAGGAAACAATATTTTTGCCGGCACCAACAATGGAGGTGTTTTTTATTCGTCGAATAATGCCAACTATTGGAATGTTGCAAATAAAGGCTTAACAAATACTGATATTTATGCGTTAGCTGCCAGAGATAGCAATCTGTATGCCGGTACCTATGGCAATGGCATACTATCAACTTCCAGCAAAGGGAATCTCTGGACAACTATCAATAATGGATTGGGAGGAAATTCATTATATATTCAGGCATTGGCAATTAAAGAAAACTATATTTTTGCCGGTACTTACAGTGGCGTTTACAGAACCCCAAACAGTTCTATAAATTGGGTTAACAAGCATTCGGGAATTGCAGAATATACGGTTACTTCTTTTGCAATAAATGGCATCAATATTTATACAGGTTCTTATGGCAGTGTTTATTCCTCAACAAATAATGGCGGCAACTGGAATAATCTGGCAACAAATATTATCAGTGTAAGAACAATGGCTGTAGATGGGAATAATAATATATTTGCTGGAACCAAAGGGTATGGAATGTATTTGTCATCTAATAATGGAAGTAGCTGGAGTTCCATTAATAATGGCATGACAAGTAATAAAATATATGCTCTTGCTTTGAGCGGCAGTCATATATATGCCGGTACCGAAAATGGTGTGTTTAAATCAGCAGATAACGGAAGCAACTGGATTGGAATAAATACAGGTTTAAACAACAGGTATATAAATGCATTGGTTGTGAACGGTACTCTTATTTTTGCCGGAACCAAAAAAGGGGGAGTATATATGACCGCTAACAATGGGAATACCTGGAGTGAAGTAAATTTTGGGTTGCCCGATAGTACCGTTGTTTTGTCTTTTGTAGTTAATGAGAATCATTTATATGCCGGAACTGAAGGATTCGGAACATGGAAAATACAAATTTCAGATACTATTACTACAGTAGCAAATCCAACCGCTGGAGGAACAACTTCGGGAGGTGGTATATTTACATTTAATGAGAGCTGTACCGCAAAAGCAATCCCAAACTCAGGCTACCATTTTGATAACTGGACCGTAAATGGAGATACGGTAAGTGTGGATTCCATCTATACTTTTACGGCAATCGGCAATAGAAATCTACAGGCTAATTTTTCTGCAAATCAGGGGATTAATAATGAAAGTATGTATAGCAGCAGCATAAGTTTTCAACCTAATCCTGCTACCGACAAACTTATTATTACTATTCATAATCCTGCATTGCTCCCCAACACAATTTTATCTATTTACAATATACAAGGTCAATTAATATTACAACAAACTTTGCAAAATTCAAAAACAGAACTTAATATATCAACGTTAAGCAAAGGAATTTATATTAGTAAAGTAAAAAATGAGAAAGAGAGTTTTATAAGTAAATTTGTGAAGGAATAGAATACAGCAAATTAGTCGGAGTTCGACTTCGTAGGGAAAACCCTGTCAGGGCTTTAAGCCCTGACAGGGTTAAACAACCGCATGAAGGGGATAATAACCACCAATAATATGAAAATGATTTATTATATGAAATATTCATAACAAAACAAAATTGACACAAAGGAGGATGATTTTAACAACAACCACTTGAAGGGTTAAAAAACCACTTGAAGGGTTAAATAAAAATAAATTAATAACCACCAATAATATGAAAAAGATTTATATACTACTGATTGCAATATGCTTAGGAAATGTTGTGAATGCTCAGGATTGGCAATGGCTGAATCCATTACCGCAAGGTCATGATTTAAATTGTATCAGGTTTGCAGATTCCACTACCGGTATCGCAATCGGCGATGCAGGTACCATATTAAAAACCATTGATGCCGGATTAAACTGGACGTTGGTGAACTCTGGTAAGCTTAATACCTTCAATTCAATATCT
>CAIZXK010000197.1 GCA_903936865.1 uncultured Bacteroidales bacterium
GTAATATCTCTTACAACACCTTCTGTCCCAATAATCTGCCCTTTTGTATCCCTGATAAACCGTGCGTTCATCGAAACCCAGAATTTTGTTTGGTCTTTGCGGCAGGCTTCAATAATTACATCTTTTAAATTACCGGAGTTTTTTAATTCTTCAAAAAGCTTATCTCTATCTTCAGGATTAACATATAGATTTACAGCAGATAATCCAATCATTTCTGCTACAGAATCATAAGCAAACATACGCACAGCACTTGGATTAACCAAAGTATATTTCCCATTAATGCCTGATTGGAAATAGGCATCTTGTGAATTTTCGAAAAGCAATCGATATTTTTCTTCACTTTCATTTAATAAAGTCCTTTCATCAGATAAATCTGTAAGCTGAATTTTTAATTGCAAATTTTTATATGCTTTTTCAGATAACTCGTTTGCAAAAACAAAAAGCAATTTTGCTATCTTATTAAACTGCTCAACAGACATTAACGGAACTTCCTTAAGTGCTTCAATATATTCCTTACGATTTACCCCAATTTCATCGGCATAAAGCAGAAGCGATTTAATATCCATTTCCTCATTTCGCACCTGACCAATAAGCCAGTTGGCAATTTGCTTACCTCCGACCGTAATGCTTGTTCCTGCATCCCACAAGCTGCAACTCAGGCAAGGCTGTACATTCGGACCCTCTTGATTTTGTTTGCCTAAAACTGCATCCGATTTCATACAATTGGCAAGTCCTTTTTCGGTTTTCCGAATAATATCTTCGCATAAACGGCAAAAATTGCTTGGCCTTGTGATTGGAGTACCATCCGGATGTGTAATAATGGAAGCAACACCATTGGTCTCTGAAAATAAATCCTGCAATCGTTGCATATCTTCTAAAACAAAAATGTCGTTAAACTCAATGTTTTTTAGTGCAATGGCAAGTTTGTCTGTGTTTTCAGCCTTTGTTTCCATTTTCTTAAATTTTAAAATATTTTTTTAATAGATCCATTAAATTTTGCTTTCTAATGGGTTTTGATATATAATCGTTACAGCCTGCTAGTAAAGCTTTTTCTTTGTCGCCGGTTTGGGCAAAAGCAGTTTGAGCAACAATTATCACCTCTTTATTAAATTGCCTTATCATGCGGGTAGCTTCAAATCCATCCATTTCAGGTAACCTTATATCCATAAATATCAAATTAATATCTGGATTATTTATGCAGATTTCAATTGCATCTGTGCCCGTTTTTGTTTTAATGAAGTGTTTGCTGAACTTTTGCATCATATTAAAAATATATAATTCCGAAGCTAAATCGTCTTCAACAATTAATATTTTTAAATCAGTAAGCTGGTTTTTATTATTGTATTTAATAATGGGTTTTTCTATTACTTCCTTTTCTTCCTGTTCCATAGATGGAATACTAAAGTAAAAAACAGTCCCTTTTGAGGGTTCACTTTCCAGCCAAATGCTGCCACCAAGCATTTCTATATATGATTTCACGATGGAAAGTCCTAAGCCAGAGCCTTCAAATTCCCTTGTGTCTGATACATCCACCTGCATAAAACGTTCGAATATTTTCTGATGTTTGTCATGTGGAATCCCAATGCCGGTATCTTTAACATAAAAATGAAGCGATGAATCGTTGAATAAAGATGACTGATCAGGACTTTGTAACTGGTAGCAACCATACGTTATTGAACCGGATTTTGTAAATTTTATAGCATTATCTATTAATATGGAGAAAATGGTTTTAAGTTTTGTACCATCCGTTTTTATAGTACTGTTTATAGCTGTTTTATCTATTATTAATGCCAGTCTTTTGTCCGATGCTTCAGGTAAAAATTGATTGTATAATTCTTCTGTTATTTTATTTATATCAGTTTCGCTTACTTTCAGCTTAATCTGGTCGGCTTGAATCTGTGAAATTTCAACAATATCGAATATTGTTTTCATAAGCCTATCGGCACTTTTATTTATAATATTGAAATATTCGTTTCTTTCTTCTTTCGTAAGATCATCTTCCTGAATTAAATTAAGAAAACCGAGTATGCCATTGAATGGTGTTCTGATTTCATGAGAGATATTGTTTAGGAATGAGGTTTTGAGCTTATCACTTTCTACTGCTTTTTGTGTAGCTTCAATCAAATCTTCTTCATTTTGTTTTCTTAGTAAGATGTTTGCCATCATTTGTGTATATATATTAAGCAGTTGTATTTCGGCATCAGAAAAAATATAATGTTGCTTAACGGAATCGAAACCAACAAAGCCAATGCATTTGCCCCGATTCATCATCGGTATTGCCAGGCAACTTTTAATTCCCTGAGGCTGGAGTATTTCTTTTGTGTATCCATCGGGAAGTGCATTAACATCGGGCACAGTTATCGGATTACCCAAAGCAAAGGTTTCAATCCAATCCTTACCCAGGGGAATGTTTTGTAATTCATCTATTTGTGGTTCTATTCCTTTGGCACACCATTCATACGTGTTGGAACACATTTCTGTAACGGCATCAAAATCGAAGATATAAGTACGATCTGTATTCACAAATTCACCTATTTTGGCTAACGAATTGTTTATTTCAACTTCCATATCATCAATAGACAGGTTGATGTAGGCCGATGCAATTTCTGTTAGAAACTGCCGGAAAAGAATCTGTTTATTCAGTTCATTTTCCGCATTTTTCCTTTCGGTAATATCCCTGCAAACAATATATGCTCCCTGGTAATTTCCCGTTGCATCATATTTGAATTTAACGTTGTCTTCACGCCATATATATTCCCCGTTTTTGTGCTTTGCCCTGTATGTATATGTTTTTCCATTTTCTTTCAATTCAATTGCCTTGAAAAGTATAGCAAATAAATCGTCTCTTTCCTCCGGATGAATTAGCGAATAAATGGAATCGGATGTTCTGCCCATTTCTTCTTCTTTTGAATATCCCAGTTGTTTAAGATAAGTAGGAGAAGTATAGCTGATATAATTTTCTGCATTTAAAAACAAAATCCCATCTGAAGTATTTTCAGCAATAAGGCGGTATTTTTCTTCGCTGCCTCTTATTTTTTCTTCGGCAAGTTCTTTTTCTTCGAGCAATTTAATTTTCATTAATGCCAAGCTTAACTGTTTTGCTGCTGATTCGAGAAAATCAATTTCAGCTGTTGTCCAGTCTCTTTTTTTAAGTATCTGATTTAGAGTAAATAAATAATATCCCTGATTGCTAAAAGCAAACGGATACCATATTAAACTTTTAATTTTAAAATGATGGTGTAATGTTTTGGCTGATTCATCTTTTTCAAATATTTCATTTATTTGATCAAAATGACTGATCAGCGGTTTTTTAGTGTTTTTTATTTCGGTAAACGGACTTAAAAACATTTCCAGCGGGTAAGTATTCCTGGTGGGTTCAATATCAGGATGTATTTCTTTTAACCATTCACATAAACCAAAAATATATTTCTTTTCAAATGATATTTCATAGATTAATGACCTGTCTAATTTTAAAGTTTCACCGATAATCCGGTTACTTTCCTCTAATAAATTATTTGTATTGTCGTTACTTACAATTAATTCAGCAATTTCATTTAATGCTTTTGTAAAATGAAATTGTTGGTTGCTGAGTAATTCGGCTTGTTTTTGTAACGTAATATCCCTAACAACACCATAAGCTCCAAGGTAACTATTATTTTCATCGAATTTTGGCGTTGCACTTATATTTATATATTTTGTATTTCCTTTTCTTGTTTTGATTTTTATTTCATAAGTACTCGCAATTCCATTTTGTCTTTCTGTAATTTCTTTGTTTATTTTTTCAGTTTCATCCGTATCCAGAAAATCATACATGGAAACCCCGATAAGTTCGCCGGCTTCAGTTTCAAATATTTTTTCGGATGCAGAATTGGTAAATACAAAAATTTCATCTTTATTTATAAAACCAATTCCTTCAACTTGTGATTCAATTATTAATTTGAATTCCTTTTCGCTTGCTTCTGCTTTTTCCTTGGCTTTTAACAATTCTTGTTCAAACTTCATGCTTTGTGTAATATCCTGTCCTAATCCCCAGGAATCCCAACCAGTTAATGGTAGTTTCTGATAAATATCAAACCATTTAATGGTTTTTATTTCACCATTTTTAGCTGTTAATTCAAATGTTTTGTCTTTACTATTCTTTTCCTGAGAAGCATTCCATACTTTTTCCCTGTAGTTGGGATCCGGATATAATATTTTAAAAGCTTCCGGATTGTTAATGATTTCCTCAGCCTTATATCCGGTGGTTATTTCACATGCTTTATTCCACGATATAAAATTACCATTTTCGTCAAAGGCATTTAATAGGATAGGCATATTTTCGAGTATCAAACCAAAACTTTCTTCACTCTCCTTGTTTAATCTTTTAGCTTTTTCCAATTCAGCAAGTTGCCTTTTCATTTGAAGATTTTTATAAGCTTTTTCGGAAAGCTCATTGGCAAAAACAAAAAGCAAGTTGGCAACTTTCTTAAACTGCTCAACAGACATTACCGGAACGTCCTTTAATGCATCAACGTATTCCTTCCGATTTACACCAATATCGTCAGCATAAAGCAGAAGCGATTTAATATCCATTTCCTCATTTCGCACCTGACCAATAAGCCAGTTGGCAATATGCTTACCTCCAACAGTAATGCTTGTTCCGGCATCCCACAAACTGCAACTCAGGCATGGCTGTACAATAGGTCCTTCCAGATTTTGTCGGCCGATAATTGCATCCGATTTCATGCAATTGGCAATTCCTTTTTCGGTTTTGCGAATTATATTTTCGCATAATCGGCAGAAATTGCTTGGATTTGTAATGGGAGTTCCATCCGGATGTGTAATAATGGAAGCTACTCCATTTGCATCAGCAAATAAATCCTGTAATTTTTGTATTTCACCGAGGTCGAAAATATCTGTAAATCTGATATTATCTGAAGTCTCAACATCTGAGAAATCATTGCCTGTTTGAGTAATCATATAATTTTTTTTTGATTTAAGTTACTATTCAAAAATTAAATCATTAATTAAATCACAATGCTGAATACATAGCTATAAATCACTACTCCCCAAGTCAACGAATAATTTTTTTAACTACTGGACATTAAATGTTTTATAAAGATTTTTTTATTTGAATGTGTATAATATATACTCACTGTATGTATTATTATACAAATATACAAATTTTTATATATAATTGGAATATCTATTAACGATTAATTAATTTATATTGGTGTTAAATTTCTTTTCCGCTTGTGGTAAGGAGATTTATATAAAACTTTCGATAAGCCAAGTTCTTTATAACCAATAAATAATAACCCCATCTGTTTTGTTAAAACGGATGGGGTTGTTGTCAATAAATAATATTATTATTTCAATATTTCGTTGAATTTTTATAAGTCGCAGCTATTGAAAATTTTGACAAAACCGTATTTGTTTATACAATCATAAAGGAATTGATTAAGCGTAATTTAAAATCTGGATATATTGAAGTTATAATGCACAAAAAAGAATATATAATACCAAAGTGATTTATAAATTAGTCCATTTTTTAATACCTAAAATCCGCACGGATTTTTATTAGTGCTTTATTAAATGATAGTTATGGGTTTTTGCTGTCATTTAATTATTTTATAAAATTCGCGTAATTCGTGTAATTCGCGGGCAATAAATTTTTTATTTGCGGATTTAAGGTAGTATAATGCCAATCAGAAATATGTTATCGTTTCAGGAGCAAATCGAATTGGACTATTTATATTTTTCATTTCGGTATTATTGCTATTGAATCCGGATACCTGCATTTTTTTACCACTTTTATTTTCTGTTGCAATAGTATAGAAATAAGTGATTTTGGCTTTTATTGCCGAATCTGAATAACTTATTCTTTCCCGGCTTAATTCCTTTACAAAAACATTTTCTTTACCCTGTTCAGCAATGTAACTGATTTTTTTGCCATTATAAATCATAAAAGCTAAACTACACTAATTGAGCCGGTACGCACATATATTCTGTCGGTACGCACATATATTCTGCCGGTACGCACATATATTTTGCCGGTACGTGCATATATATTAGCAGTACGTAAGTATATTCCGTCAGTACCTATACTCAATAAAGCAGTACGTACACTTATTTTGCCGGTACACATGCAAAATAAAATAATCTGCTTGCGTACCGGCAATCTTAATAAGCGTATTGCAAT
Source organism: uncultured Bacteroidales bacterium (assembly GCA_903936865.1). GTDB lineage: Bacteria > Bacteroidota > Bacteroidia > Bacteroidales > JACABE01 > JACABE01. Next base: position 6,182 of record CAIZXK010000197.1, read on the forward strand.
TATCAGGTTGTGTTTTTTGAAAATAGATAGCAAAAAAGAAAAATGCAGCATACCAGGCACAAATTTTTGCCAGGTATTTTCAATAATTGGCAGTAAATGCAGCCTAATGCTTTTTAAATCAAACTGCAAACTGATTTTATGCAATTAATTGCAGCCAATATGCCAAAGGAAATTATAATTGTATTATCTTTGAGGGTCAGAAAATTAAACAAATGGCAAAAATTGTA
>CAIZXK010000198.1 GCA_903936865.1 uncultured Bacteroidales bacterium
ATTGAAACTGTGGCTGGTACTTATGGCAGTATGGAAGTGAATGTGAATCTTGCTGATTTCACTACAATCAATTCCATCGGAGCCATTACAATGAATATCGGATTTGATCCAACTGTTGCAACATTTACAGGAATTACTTATTCCGGAATCCCAAGTGGAATTACATCCAACGTTGTTGGAAATGAAATAAAACTTGCCTGGTCTAATGTTCCTGCTCAATCTGTAAATGGTATTGGATTCAAACTAAAATTCAACTATACAGGCGGAAGCTGCAATCTAACCTTTAATCAGGGTTGTGAAATTTCAGATGCTTTAGGTTCTCTTATTCAAACTACCTTCACCAATGGAGCTATTACGCAGCCTTCTTTTAGTGCGACTGCTACCATAGCTACTCAGGCAGGTGACTGGAGTAATGTGAATGAACTACCGATTGTATTCGCCGGTTTCCCAACTCCTGCAAGTGCTGCAAGTTTTAACATTAGCTATAACAGCAATGCACTTCAATTTATCGGAACTATCCCTGCTACAACTGCTAATGCTTCTAATGGAGTTATCAGTATTGCATGGTCAAATACTACAGCTGTTGATTTAAATACCACAACTTTTAAGTTGCTTTTTAATTATTTAGGCGGAGTATCTAATGTTAATTTTACAGGATTCAATGAAATAAGTAATGGAAGCGGTTCTCCAATTCCTGTTACTTACAATAATGGCGGTATTACACAAGGACCATCTTCAGCAATAGTTGATATTGACGATGCTGTTGTTGGTGTTACAAGTGGTGCAACTGTTGTTCCTGTTTCTTTTTCAGGTTTTCCAGTAAATCAGGGAGCTGTTTCTATGAATATTGCCTATGATAATACTAAATTGAATTTTGTTGGAACTACCGGTTTAACTGGTTTAATTTCCAGTGCAAACAATGGAGTTATAAATTTAGCATGGAGCAATCAAAACGGAGCAAATATTACTGGTTTTAATTTGTTATTCAGCTATATCGGTGGTTCAAGTAATCTTACTTTTACCGGATTGAATGAAATAACAACTGCTTCAGGTGGAGTTATTCCAGTTACTTTTACCAACGGTTCTGTTGTACAGCCTTCAACCAGTATTGATATTACCATTGATGATGTTGATTTAACACCTGGTAATACTACTGTTTCTGTTCCTGTTTTGCTTTCTGGTATTACAGGTAATGTAAATGCAACAACCATGTACATTAATTTTGATAATACAAAGCTTACCTATACCGGAGTTGAAAATCTTCAGAAAATGGGTATTCTTGCAAATCAGGATTTAAGTACAAATACTATTATACTAAACTGGAGTGATGCAATTCCTGCAAACACACTTACTAATGGTAAATTTCTTGATTTGAAATTTAATTTTATTGGTGGTGCAGGTAATTACAACGTTCCTGTATATTTTACTACCTTTAATTCAAATTCCGGTACTTTGGCTGATGCAGTCGGAGCACCTTTAATGGCAAACTGGATTAATGGAAGTGTAAATTATAATGCACCTATTACAGCTTTCAATGTTACCGGTGGCGGAAGTTATTGTGCCGGCGGAACAGGAGAACTTGTAGGTCTGGATGGTTCACAACTCGGTATTAGCTATCAATTGAAAGTTGATGGTAGTAATGTTGGTGGTTTAGTCCCAGGTGATGGCAATCCAATTAATTTTGGATTACAAACAGCTGCAGGTAACTATACTGTAGAAGCTTCTTTAGGTCTATCAACCTTACTTATGACTGGAAGTGTGAATGTCGTTATTAATGCTTTACCTACTTTAGCTGCAACCCCAACACAAATTTTGTGTAATGGTGGTACAGGAAGCGTTACTTTATTAGCTAGTGGTGGTATTCCTGCTTATACTTATGGAGGCGATGCAACAACCGGTTTAATCGCTGGTACATATAACTATACAGTAACAGACGGAAACGGTTGTACCGCAACAGCAAGTGCAACGATTGATGCTGCACCAGCAGCAATAATACTAACCGCCACTCCAACACAGATTTTGTGTAATGGAGAAACCGGATCTGTATTATTAAGTTGTGATGGATTATCTCCATTTACTTATGGAGGTGATGCAACAACCGGCTTAACCGCTGCTACATATAACTATACAGTAACAGATGGAAACGGTTGTACCGCAACAG
>CAIZXK010000199.1 GCA_903936865.1 uncultured Bacteroidales bacterium
ATCTTGTCAAGTAAGTTAATTTTAAGTACTTAAAGCATACTTTAGTAATTTTATTTTCAAGAAATCTGATAATAATAAGCATCCAGCGATATTAATTTAAATAAAAAACTATATTTACATGTTTCATAAACATTTTAAAATAATTTTTACGAATAAACATAAAAATTAATGTAACTTTGAATGCTTAAAAATTTAATGTCCTTTTTTTGTTTTCAGTATATCTGAGTGTTAAAGGATTATTGTCAGCAATATAGGATTAGTAATGATTGCAGAGAATTAAAAAAATTATCCTATGAAAAAACAATTACACTTACGTTGCATATTTATTTTAATATGCATTTTAAACATTTCGCATCTTAATGCACAGTTTGTTACATTTACCATACCTGGAGCCACTCAAACTTATGTTACCTGTGTAAATGATTCGGGCGATGTTGGGGGATATTATGAAGACGCAACAGGTGTACATGGTTTTCTTTATGTTATGAATCAGAGCGATACTATATATATCAATTACCCCGGAGCTGTACAAACCTATATTTATGGTGTTAATAATCAAATGATAGTTATTGGAGCCTACAATACAACAGGAAACACTACCAATAATGAAGGATTTACTTACAACGATTTTTTTGGTTCCTATGTAGATATTACTACAAGCTGGATTAGTTCGATGGATATAACCATAGGCCGCGATATTAATGATGCCGGCTGTATGGTAGGCGATTATAAGCAAAGCACCACGCATGTATGCTTTTCGATGTGCGGGGGAACAAATGCTCCGTTTCATTACAACTATAATCCAACGTATATCAATTCTATTAATAATACAGGAAAAAGAGCCGGCACATGGATAAACGGTTCAAACCGCAACGGTTTAATCTGGGACAACGGCACATGGACAGAAATAAATTATCCGGGTTCTACACGTACACAATTTACTTCGATAAACGACAGCAATATAGCTGTTGGCATTTTTAATCTTAATCGTTCGTTTATATATAAAAACGGTGTATTTAAAGAAGTTAAAAAATGGGATGCAACCGATTTTCAGATACGCGATATTAATAATAAGGGATTAGTGGTTGGATATTATAAGGATGCAACTGGTAAATACAAAGGTTTCTTTATGCCAATTTGGGATAATAATTTCCGCCCCAATCCCAATGGTTGGAATTTTAGCAATAGCGAAGACAATATTTGGCCCGAAAGATGGTGGAAACAATTTAATTATACATTCGACCCCTACTTAGGTGGTAATGCTTGGTTTCCGAAAATATCCTATTCTAATGGAGCTATTGACACCTGCAATAGACAGTTTTTTCCCGACTGGCCACTTTTTGTGAAGACCTTTGGTGAAAACCAATGTTATACCAATGTTGGTGGTACCAAAATATTAAAAGCAAAAGCTGCCAAAAAATGGAAAAGTCTATTAGGATGGTGGGGAGGTTCGTGTTTCGGCTTTGCTCATTCTTCGTTTATGGCCTGGGATAGTCTGGCAAGATTTAAAGCTGCTTTCCCATATGTAGGTCCGTGGACAACATCCAATAAAATATACGATCTTCCGCTTAACGATTCTAATGTGTTTTGTATAAATTCACTCATGATAAGGCAGCATCAGAAAGCCTTTGGCAGACATATTGATAATGACGAACACTTATCGCCCTTACAAACACTTTCAAAAATCAAAAAGATGTTAATTGACAATAATGATGACGAACAAGGGCTTGTTTTTCTTAATCAAAACGGAAGTGGAGGTCATATTGTTAATCCCTACAAAGTAATGGTGGATACGCTTGATCCTTCCAAAGAATGGATATATGTTTATGATAACAATGCACCCGGCGATTCTACCAGAAAAGTGTTGGTTGATAAAACCCTCGATGCCTGGAATTACGATCTTACAGTAAATGCAAACAATCCACCTTCGCCCTGGGGTGGCAATACTGCCCATAAAGGGATGTTTATTACCTGGCCTTCAAGTAATTTTTATAATACCCCGATTGTTGATTCGGTTAAGAAATCTCCACTATCAACCAATAGCGGTAACATGGAAGTATATACCTATCCCAACAATGATATATATATAAGTAATAGTTTGAACGAAACCATCGGTTATGTATTAAATAATCTCATTAATAATATACCCGATGCTAATCATATTATTCCTATTTCAGGTTTTTCTCAGAAACCAATCGGTTATATTCTCCCGTCAAACACTTATCAGGTAAAGATGCAGAATTTTAGTTCAGCACTATCCGATTTTTCTTTGTTCGATGATAATGTATTATACTCTTATACAAGAAGTAATGCGGCCATTAATCATACCGATATTTTAACAATAGAATCGGGGAAATTCAGTGTTTCCAATCCCGATAATATATTAAAACCCATTTCAATGGAAGCCACTGTCGATTTGGGCATTACTGAAAAAGTATTTTCAGTTTCGAACCTAAATATTGCACATAATAACAAAGTTGATTTTAGCGTAATTGCCGATGATAAACTCCAGATAGTGAATACAGGAGCTGCATCAAGTTATAAACTTCAATTGCGATATACCTCTGCAACTGTTGCAGGTACACTTTCGCATTCTGCAATTGCCATTGCATCTAATACCAGGCATTTAATTGTTACTAACTGGCAAGGAATTCAAACACAAGATGTTTGTATTTATATTGATAACGGAAATAATGGAACTTATGATGATACTTTGTGCTTTAACAATCAGGATGTAGCAGTTATATTAACATATCCCACAAAACGCGATTTTTTGGCTACAGCAATACTTGACACCATTTCTATTTTAAATTCAGGTGCCGGTAGTATGTCATGGAATGCAGTTTCCGATTTTCCTTCCTGGTTAAGTATTACAAGTGGAAGTAATGGAGTAAATAATGGTAAAATCTGCTTATCTCTGACATCTAATTCAGGAGCAGCCCGAACCGGACATATTACAATAACTTCAACGGGAGCTTCCAATAGTCCTTATGTAATTGAAATTAAACAGAAAGGAATATTATCAACACCAACAGGAGTTATAGCCTCTGATGGACAGTATTCTGATGGAGTTCATGTAGCATGGAATGCGATTGGCGGAGCATCTCATTATATGCTTTATAGAAGTGATGATGCTGGCTCAAACGGCGCAGCCATCACCTCATGGATAACTACAACTAATTACATTGATACCAATGCACTAAAAGGTAAAATTTATTATTACAGTATAAAAGCGGCTCAAAATGCAAGCGGATTAAATACATCTGATTTCAGTATAAAAAATGATGGCTGGAGACCTTGTTTTACAGCAGATTTTACTTATAACGGATTATGCGCAGGACAACCTACTGTATTTGAAGACAATAGTTCAGTTCACTCAACCGCAATGTATTTATGGGATATTAACAATGATGGCAATATTGATTATACTGGGAATACCTTTAATCATATTTTTGCTTCATCCGGTAACTATACTGTAAAATTAACGGTAACTGATAGTAGTTTGTGCACAGATTACAAGATAAAAACCATTAGCATCCTTCCTTTTCCATCTGCTAATATCCTTCACGACACTATTGTTTGTGCCAATAAAACTGTTACATTAAGTGCTGGAAGTGGATATAATTCGTATTTATGGTCTAACGGAGCAACTACATCAAGTATTACTTTTGATTCAACCGGTTACGGTTTGGGAACTCATGTAATTTATGTTCAACTGGCAACTAGCAATGGTTGTAAAACAACAAATAATGCGTTGGTTACTTTTAGTCCATGTACTGGAATTAATGATTCAGAGTTGAATAATTTAAGCCTTAAGATTTTTCCTAATCCTACTCATAGCAAATTCACTGTTGCGGTGGTTGGAAGCTCTGGAAATGCAGAAATAAATATTGTAAGTATGAACGGTCAAAAGCTTTTTGCTGAAAAGACAGGAAAAACAGATTCAGAATGGAGTAAGACCTTTGATTTTGCTGGTTTAGCAAAAGGAATTTACTTTGTTAGATATGTTAATAAAGATGCAGTTAAGGTTGAAAAGCTCGTCATTTATTAATGGTACTTCTAAAAATAGCTTTTTGTTTGTTGAATGGACTTAAGTCGAACTTCTGTGGATTTATTGATAAATCGTAAAGCCAGCTAATTTTACTAAGCAGGTTTTACGTTTTAAAACATACGCATTGGCTTATCGGACGTATTCAGGTTTGAAGAGGATTAGTTGCATAAACCGTTATAAATGTAATGCTTTTTGCTAAGGATGCAATGAAGATGATTTATTTCATTACCGTAACCGAACCTTTCATCATTTCAACTTTACCGTTAATATCAGTATAGTTAACAATCCAGAAATAGACACCATCAGCAACAAGTTGACCTTTTGATTTTCCATCCCATTCAATATGTAAGTTATCAGTTTCAAAAACCAGATTACCCCAACGGTTGAATAGTTGAGTATTCATCTTTTCGATGTTTTTCGATTGTAAAGGTAAAAATAAGTCATTACTACCATCGTTATTAGGAGATATAATGTTGGGTAGTTCGAGAATAGCAGGACAAACAATTGTATAAATATAAATGCTATCCATACTACTACAACTATCTAATGTTACTTTTACCCAATATAATCCTTGTTGGGTGACATTGTAAGTTGGGGTTGTTGAACCGTCTTGCCATAAATAATTTATATTAGGATAGCTAGTATTTAGAAATAGAGATGTTCCTATACAAATTGAAGTATCTATTCCTAAATTTATAATTGGTGAAGGGTTAACTTTAAGATTTGTAATAATAATACTATCACATCCTGCATTGCTTGTAAGTGAATTAGTGTAAATCCCAGTTTCAAAATAAGTATTTATACCAACTTTAAAATTCTCACCTTGACAGATTGATGGATTTAAAAAAGTTAGTTTTGTTGGATTAACTGTTAAATTTGTTGTAACTACACTGTCACAGCTCAAATAAGTTATTAATGTGTCTGAATAAATTCCTGTTGTTGAATAAATATTAGACCCTACTAAAATAAAATCTCCCTGACAAATTATTTGATTTGATGTAGTATATAAAACAGAATCAACATTAATAGTAATACTTTCACATACAGATGTATCACAAGCACTTTCCCATCTGGCATAATAGGTTGTGGTTTGCGATGGAGATTGAATTGTCAAAGGAGAATTTTTACCAATGTAGTTCATTCCACAACTTCCCGAATACCATTTTAATGTATCACCATATCCTCCTAAAGCTGTTAAAGTAATATTCCCTGTATAATTAATACAAATATTATTTCTATTGGTTTGTATCGAATTTGTTTTATGATTATTACAAGGATTAGTAATTTTTAGTATATAACTATCATCCGCTCCATTCCACGAATTATTATAATACCCACCATTCCCAATATTTACCGTATAAGCACCACTATTTTGCCATTCACCTATAAAATAGATATTATTCTGATAATCTGCACACAAGCCTGTTCCAAAATCAAAACTATTTGTACCATAGAAACTTGACCATTGCCTGACACCTGAATTGGAAAACTTCAATATAAAAGCATCAGCAGAAATACCAGCAATATTGGGTTGCCAATACTCTCCTATTAATTGCTGAATTGGAAAATTTGTTGATAATGTAATGCCTGTAACATATAAATTATCCTGACCATCAAGACATATTGAAGGACTTTGATCCTGACTATTACCTCCATAATAAGTGGCCCATTGCCTAACGCCCATGTTATCAAATTTCAATATAAATATATCTGTAGTTCCATTTGTATTTTGCCAATAGGCTCCTGGTAAATATTGTGTTGGGAAATTTGCTGAAAATGTATTGCCTGTTATATAAATATTATCATGAGAATCTATGCATAATGAAGTACCTTGATCAACACTGTTTCCTCCATAATAAGTAGCCCATTGCCTAACCCCTATATTATTAAATTTTAAAATAAATGCATCATCATCTCCTCCGTGTGTAGCTTGCCAATAGGCTCCTATTAGTTGTTGAGCTGGGAAATTTGCTGAAAATGTATTGCCTGCAATATAAATATTATCATGACTATCCTGATAAATTGAAAAGCCTTGATCTCCACCGTTTCCTCCATAGAAAGTAGCCCATTGTCTAATACCCATATTATTAAATTTTAAAATAAATACATCTTTTCCTCCTCCATTTATTGCTTGCCAATAAGCTCCTGAAAATTGTTGTGTTGGAAAATTTGCAGAAGTAGTATAGCCTGTTACAAATAAATTATCGTGACTATCCAGACATATTGAAGTCACACAATCCACATCATTTCCTCCATAATAAGTAGCCCATTTCCTAACACCCAAATTATTAAATTTTAAAATGAAAGCATCATTGCTTCCTCCATTTATTGCTTGCCAATAAGCTCCCGTTAGTTGTTGTGTTGGAAAATTTTGAGATTGAGTTTCTCCTGTAATATATATATTGTCCTGATTATCAACGCATGTTGAATTGCCATATTCTTTATTAATTCCTCCATAAAAAGTAACCCATTGCCTAATGCTCTGGCTATTAAACTTCAACAATATTATATCTGTAGATCCACCTGCAAAAACTGGTTGCCAATAGGCACCTGTTAAATTATAGTTTGGAAAAACTGTGGAATAAGTATAACCTGTAATAATAATATTACCCTGATTATCTGCACAAATAGATCTAAAACCATCATGAAAACTCCCCCCATAATAAGTTGCCCAAACCAGTGGGTCTATAACCAACGTTTTTGTAGTATCGTAATTTGCTATTTCAAAGCAGATGATGGAATCTTTGTTAATTACATATTTACTGCTGATTTCGTTATTATTGTTGGCTTGGTACGAAAACAAATTTCCTTCTTCTATATTTCCGGCTATTGTTTCAATTTTTAGCTTTGTATCATTATCTAAAAGACTTGTGCTTTTAGCATTGAGGAATTTTATCCTAATATCCTTATAATCAGCCTCGGGATGTACCACAAAATCGTATTTTAAAGGATGTTCCTTTGAATCTGAATTGGTGTAAATTACCCAGTCTATTCCTTTGTAAATGTTTTTGATGGTTATCTTACCATAGCCTTTTACATCGTAAATTCCTTCGGGACAATGGGCATAAAAATAATTGGAATGACCCTGCTTACTTTCGTTTTCTTTAATAATATTGCTTTTACTGATATGGGCATCTTCCAGATTCATATCCAGACGATAGTACGAAACTTTCTTATTTTCTTCTTCTCTTTCACCAAACTTCGGATTTTGTTCTTCTTTCTCCTTACTTCCGTCTGTTTCCATCTTCACAAATACATAGCTCAAGCCTTTATCAGTTATATAAATATCACAACCACCAAATGAAGTCTTAAACAATACATTATCAGCCGGTTTACCATCGGTATTTGTAAATTGTCCTTTGTTTTCAATAAACTCCAGCGGTTGGTTTTTTATCCATTCCCGGGCTTTGGCTTCTTTGGTTTTATCCGTTTTGTTGTTTCCTGCATAAGAAGAAAATGATAAAAAGAATAATAAGATTATAAGTGTCTTTTTCATAGCATTTTATATTTTATTTCATTACCGTTACCGAACCTTTCATCATTTCAACTTTACCGTTAACATCTGTATAATTAACAATCCAGAAATAGACCCCATCAGCAACGAGTTGACCTTTTGATTTTCCATCCCACTCAATTTGTAAGTTATCAGTTTCAAAAATCAGATTACCCCAACGGTTGAATAGTTGAGTATTTATCTTTTCGATGTTTTTCGATTGTAAAGGTAAGAATAAATCATTACTTCCGTCATTGTTAGGGGTAATAATATTGGGGAGTTCAAGTTTTATTTCACAATCTCTGAAAACTATATTAATACTATCCATTGAGCTACAACTATCAGTGCTTACTTTTACCATGTAAAGCCCGGGTTGAGTTACAATAAATATTGGATTTGTGGAATTATCCTGCCAGAGATAAGTTGCATTCGGATAAATAGCATTTAAAATTATAGATGAACCATCACAAATGCTTGTGTCGTTACCCAAATTAATTATAGGATAAGGATTTACTGTCAGATTTGTAAGAATAATACTATCACAACCATTATTAGAAAATAATGTATCACTATAATTACCTGTTAATGAATAATTATGTATACCTACTGCAAAGGATTCGCCTTCGCAAATTGACGGATTTAACATAGTTTGTATTGGCTGAGTAACTGTAACTGTTATATTTGCAGTATCCTTGCAAGTATCGTTATATACAATTAGCGAAATAATATAGGTGCCAGCTGTATTAAATGTTTTATTTATGGTATTAATGGTATCAAATACAATTCCGTTTTGGAGCCATTTAAGTGCTATATATGGCTGTGATGTTATGTTGCTTATTTGAAGTTGTTTTCCTTGGCATATTGTTGTATCCGAAATGGAAATACAGGCATTGGGTTTGCAATTTGAAATAATTAAAGAAGGAACAAAATTTGGCAAACCTATTCTGCCGTTTTTACCATCCAAGTACACCGCATTGGAAACAAAATTACAATTGAAACTATTGGGATTATTAATAACACTCAAGGAATCATTAAACCATTCAATATAATATATTTTCTCGTTTTTCCCCATTTGTAATGCTCCACCACCAAGAGGTCCATAATTTATTGCATTTTTTGAAGCTGCAATATTGGCTGCATTTAAATCGAACTGATAAATAATTGATGGAGAAACAACAGATGCATACAATTTCGAGTTGTCAGGCGAAAATTCAACACCATAAAATTCTTCGCTACTACTTAATAAGATAGGATTTGAAACCGTTCCTGTTGTATTGTCATAGTCGAAAAGCTCCAGTTCGCCACCATCGTTTTTTGCCGAAGCAAGTTTCTGGTTATCAAAAGAAGTTTTCAGATAACCAATTAGTTTTAAACCCGAATTCTGATACGAACCCACTGAACTTATAACCGGAATCATATTAATGCCAGCCGAAGTTACTAAAAAACTATAGAAATTATTGTTGAATACCCCATGAGTAACCACCCAAAACGAAGTATTATTACTATGTTTTACAACAGTTACTTTTTCTGAGGTTGGCTGAATAATAAGGGTGTTTTTGCTGATCACTTTTCCCAAACCTCCGTTCATACTAATATCAACAACAGAATATTGCAACCCATAATTATTCATATTTTCAACATCAGTAGTAAAAATATAATAAATATTGGTGCTGCCGGGCCTGGGTAAAATTATTGCAGATTGTGTTGAGGAAATATTGCCATGAAGTCCGAAACCGTTGTCCATCATCAGATGGGTTTTGTTGTAAACAGTAACTCCATCGGTATAAAAAAGAAGATTTCCTGTTGCATCACATATTGTGGCACAACCTTCGCCAGTGCTTAATGCTCCGTTTGTTAAAGCAGTTGGGGGATTGGTAGCAAAAGTAATACCTGCATTAGTGCCAAAATACCAGATATTGGTTTCTTGCTGCGAATAAACCAGATAAGTATTTGAGAAAAAAAGAAAAAGAGAAAAAATAATTTCCTTCATATAAACACGTAAATTCCTTCATATAATAAGTAAAAAAAAGACATTATTTTCAGCAAAAAGTTGTAACACTAAAAAAAATTATTTGATATTTAAAATCAAACTTTCAATTATCTTTTTTTATTGTTTTCAGGCAACTAATTTTGTCAGGTTTCGAGTTCTATGACTTTACTTGATTCAGCAATTATTTTATTTGATTTTCAGCAAGCTACATCATTTTCAACAAACTCCAGCGGCTGGTTTTTTATCTATTTCAGTAACTTGGCTTCTTTGGTTTTATCGGCTTTGTTGTTTCCTGCATTTGATGCAAATGATAACAAAAAGGGTTCTAAAAATTAGATTTTTGAGGCGAACAAGATTTTTAAAACCACAGTTTACTAATGGAAATGAGAACTTAGCGAAGTGTTATCA
>CAIZXK010000200.1 GCA_903936865.1 uncultured Bacteroidales bacterium
GCTGTGGGATTATATATTCTGGTTTAAATATGTCTTTAACATTTTTCACCCTTATAGAGCATAAAAAAATCAAAGGCCACGACATCAAATATTTATAGTATTTTGCCTGATATAAATTTTTTTCATAAAAAGGAGGTGCTAAATCGATGTATTTAATTGGAGATGTTAGTTTAAGTCTGACCGAATGAAACTCATTAATATTTGGTCTGTTTAGCTCTTCCCAACAAATATAAATAGTTCTGCCAAGATAGAGCGAAGGAAATCCGGGAATACTAAATCTTTGTGAAGTAACTTTTCCTCTTTGCTCAAATGGTATATGAAAGAAACTCTCATGAGTTAGATGGTTGTTATCATTAATTACTCTGATTCTATAAAAATCATCATAATTATCATATTGGTCTATTTCAAATAAACTTGGGTAATTTTTCATTCGGGTTTCAATTGTATTTTTAAACGAAGTATAGGATGCCTCCGGATAACCTTCGAAATACAAATTAATAGAATTCTTTAACCCATTTACAAAATCTGTTTGCCTTCTAATTATATTTATTTTTGTTGCATTTATACTTGAAATAGGTATTTTCCCTTCAGAATCTAATTCTTCTAATAAGTTAAGATATTCTTCTAGTTTAGAGTTTGTATAATTCCTGAAAGTTGATAACTTGCTTTGATTGAAAGGTAATTTTAATAAATCAGATCTTAATAATTCATCAAATAACATAATCGTTGTTTTTTATTTTTAGTTTGAAATTTTATATTGTTTTGCTTTCTAAATTAACATCTTGTATTTCATTAGTACTTATCTCTTCTTCAGCTTTTAAAAGAAGAAAGGTTGCATTTAAAACTCGTCTATCCTTTAATACTTTTCCGTCTTTTAGGGTTACATTTACAATCTGATAACCCATACCTTGTTCCGGTAATAGAATAAGTTTTTTAATTAATATCTCAGGTAACTTAACTTTATATATCATAAGGTTAGTATTGTTCTCTTCCTAAATAAGTGTTATTTGATGTCCCATTATCAAATAAAGCTTCAATTCCACCTCCGTTATGATTATTAGCCGGTTGAACTATCCCCGGCCTATATTGATCATAAGATTTAGGTTGAATGAAATATGCCCAATTTATTTTTTCATCACTTGGTAAGGCATATCTGTCGATTGGGTCATCATTAAACATCTTACAATTAATATAATCAGCTTCAGTGGTTGTAAAAGAGCCATTGGTTAACCTCATATTTACAGTATCTATTCTGAAATCATTTGGATAGGGTGAAAGCCTGACAAATTTATCAACTCCATTTGCATAAACAGGTTCATTATCAATAGCCCCCTTACCACCAGAATGTCTTTTTTTATTTGCTAAATTAATTTCTGAAAGCATTCTTACATTACTAAAAACTGTAGATTTTAGCACTCTTAGATTATATAATTCAAGATAATCGGACTTGCTAAAGATTTTAGTATAACCTTCCTGAAAAATTAGTTTTTTGTTATTCTCAAAATATTCATTCTTTTCTACAATAAGCTCGCAATTGTAGACAATAAACCTTTCTTTAGAATAATTGTTTCGTCTGTTGGCTTCAATTATCTGATAACCCATTCCTGACTCTGGCAATAAAAGCAAGCTTTGTTTTAAATCATTTGGTGTTTTGTAAATTATATTGCTGTATTTAATTTTAATAATTGTTGTTGAATTTTACTTCTGCTTTGCTCTTCGAAAAAACCACGTGTGAAGTTGGGTAACATCACACGTGATGTTGGGCAATATCACGTGTGATAATTAGCAAAACCACGCGTGGTTTTTTGCGATTGTTGTTTTAAAGTGTCTTTACTCTTTTTTGAATCCGGCTTCGTTGATAACTTTTTTCAGTCTATCACCAGGACGGTAATTGATACTTACTTCTTTAATGCTAGCGGAAGTTACTTCTTCCGGTGTATTTTCGCCCTTGCTGCTCAAGCTGGGGTAATACGAACCCAACTTTTCCAAACGAACTATTTTTCCGTCGGATAGTTTGGTTTGAATTACATTTTCTAAGGCTACAATTACACCACGAATATCGGGTTCGCTGAGCGAACTGAACTTTTCGATGTCTCTAACAATTTCATCTACCGTGGCTTCGCCATCGATTACTATGGAAGCATAAAACTTTTTTGTACCACCGCCAAGCACACCGGGTTGCCCTTTTTCAATTGCTTTAAATTTAATTGCCATTTTCTTTTGTTTTTAATGGTTTGTATATTTGAGAAATGTTCTCCAATTAAAGTACTTTAAATGCTATGTATTTTATAATTAATAACATAATATAGAACACTACGTTATTTTGCTAATAATTCATTTAATACAATGATAGCTTTGTGATAAATCGACATATTTTCTTCCATAGTTTCATATTTTTTTGCTACACACTCGAACATATTATCATGAAAGGTTAATATATAGTGCTTATATTCTTTCCATTTCTCAGAATTATAATATGGATGAATTTTATCAATATCTTCAAGTTGTTGAATTAAATCAGAATTCTTTAATTCATAAAAAGCAAATGATTCCATTCCAAGTATACTATAAGGATGCCCTTGTATTGTTTCATTATTTGGCATACCAAATGTATATTTTAAGAAAGATTTAAATCTCATTATAAATACTTCTGTATTATTATCAGAGTTTTGCTCTTGAGACTCTGATACTGCTTTTTGTTTATCGACATAAAAAGCAATAAATAACTCATTGTCATTTGAGATTATTATTGGTTCAGGTGAACCTACATTTATTTGAAATCCCATGTTTAATTCTATTATTTCCATATCTATAAATTTATATAATTTGAAGGCACTGATTCCACTAACCAAACCCCGTTTTCTTCTTTATAAAAGAGAACTCCATTTTTATATGCTTCTTGTGCCTGTACATTAAGAATTGTTATTTCGCCTTTCCTACGATTTCCTACAATTTTTGCTGTTTTTCATCAATTGAAAGATGAACATACTGCCTATCCATAGGAACTAATTCCTTAAATCCTTTAACAATATTTTATGCAATTCCATGAAATCATAATAGGAAATTCTATCACCTTACATCCATCTTTTTTTTACATATTCTATTGAATCAATATATTCTTCCTTTATTTGATTTAGGATATGTTTAGATAATAAGTAACTCTATTCAAAGATTTACTTATTTGTTCGTAATTCCAAAATCTTTTGCCATTCAAGTAAACATTGGTTGTAAAGGTGCTGTATGCTATTGATACTTTACTTTAAAACCATCAATTTCTTTTTCTGCATCGTCAAAAATTGACCTAGCTTTATATGCAAAATCTCCTAAGTTTAAATTACTCACTTCAAAATCTTTCCAAACTAAAGTTATTGGAGGTTCAATCCAACTTGTTAAACAATCCCATAACGCATCAAGATTATTCCCATAGTAATCAGGAAATTCTAATAGTTTGCTAATTTCTTTATGAAAATCTTCAATATTTTTTAACTTTTCCCCTTCTAATATTACATTCATTTTTTGATTATTTTATTTGTGTAAATGTTTTGTAATGATCTGTTGTTTTATAAATTAGATCATCATTTGAGTATAATAGACGTTCATTTCCCCTAAAGCCTCCTGAGTAATTAATATCGGCTTCAAACCAAGTTCTTCCACTTGCATTTGGTAATAACCCTTCTGTATTTTTAAATACATCCCCACCAATACTCTTACCAGGTGCCACAGCATCTAAATTTCCAAGTTTAGGATTCCAACCAAGAGCTTTTGCTTCAGCCTTTGTTATAAAGTTTAGTGGCAGCTTACCTGAATTTGATATATAACCCGCAACATCATCAAAACTTGTAAGTCCTCCATTAGCGGCATCTAGTTCAATAGAACCAGTTAATTCGGGTCTTTCAATAACTTCAACCACTTCAGCAACGGGTTTAGAAACAGTAGTTTCTGCTTTAGCCATTTTTCCCATTGCTTTTAGCAATGTAAATTTCTTTACAGCTTGTCCGAGTTTAATTATACCATATCCGCCTTCAATCAAACCATAAACTTCGGCTCCTGCTTTTACAGAACCCAACATACCAGAACTACCTATTGGTTGACCAGTTTCACCATAAAAGAAATTATCAGTTGCTTGTAATTCTTTTTTAAATTGAGTCTGTTTTTGTTCTATTTGTCTTTGGTCATAGTTTTCTTTATTATAATATGTAGTTGTAGTATTTTGTGGTTTTACAACCGCCTGATTTCCTAATTTTTTAGGATCGATATTAAATAGTTTTGAGTATTGTTGTGGTGGTTTAACTGCTTCTTTTTGTGGTAACAACGAAGGTGTTCTTGTATTATTTCGTCCTGAGAACCTTTTATTATTCTGGTTCACCATATCGTTGTAATTAAAATTAAACTCAGGCTTTTTTGCAGGTTCCAACCCATCCAAATCAATATAACTAATGGGTTTATTTCCTGCGTATTGGTAGGGCGTGTAATGCGGATACTCATGCTGCAACGGATCCACACTTACAAATCTGCACAGCCAGGCGGCATAATAGCGTGCTCCATAATAATATAATCCGGTTTCTTCATCCCGTTCTTTGCCAACGTATTTATATCTTTTTAAAGAAACTTCGGTTTCTGTTCTTCCACTTCGGTAGCTGGTAGTTCCAAACGGATGGTATTCTTCATAGCTTATAACATCTGCATTTTGATCTAATTCTAAACAAGCACTTCCTAAATGATTATCGTATTGGTAGCGTACCTCGACTACGCTCGGTGAGCAAGGTGTTCCATTTTCTATTGTTAAAGTATCAACCAGAGCTACTTTCTTGTTATCATCATCAATATGCAAGGTTTGTCTTTCGGTATCTAAACTTCCGTTTACATATTTTCTAAAGACTTCGTAACCACCAATATAAAAATGCATTTCAACAATGTTGCCTTTTGCCACTACTTTACGGCTGCGTTCGCCACCGCTGTCGTAATTGTAATAGGAAGTAAATGTGCCGTTAGTAGCAGATTTTAGCCTATCAGCAAAATCCCATTGCATGGAAGAAAGATGAGGCATGGAAAGTAAATTACCATGTGCATCATAGGTATAGTTTTCGTTATTTCCGTGGTCTAATAAGTAATTATTATCAATATTATAATTGTAGTCTCTTGTCCAGCTCGAACCACCTGTATTTTGCAAAGACTGTATATTGCCTAACTGGTCATAAGTATAATGCTGTGTATAGTTTTGCATATCAGCGTCTGAAGGCACAGGAATACTGTTTGCAAAATCATTATTATCGGGCATATTCAGATAACTCAACTCTCTGCCTTGGGCTTGTATTAAACGATAGAGTGCATCGTATTGGTATTTGCCCTTAGGTTCAATTACCGTATTGTTAAAGTAATGTGTTTGCTGTGCAAAGTCGGTTTGTTCTACAATATTGCCTACTGCATCGTAGGTGTAATAAATATCCAGTAATTTATCATGCCCGCTATTACCATCAGGACGGGTTGTTTTTAGCCTGGCAAGGCGGAAAGTTTTATCGTCGTAATAATACCTGGTTCGGGTAGTATTTCCGTAATAAATTCTTTCGCGTTGTCCTTTTTCGTTATAATTGATATTGGTAACATAAGGATTGCCGTTAACCGTAACCGTTTCTAATAAAGCAGCTTTGTTATAAGTGTAAGCAATAATGCTGTTATCGGGCTGGGTTAGCAGTATGGGACGGTTTAAAGCATCATATTGAGTAAGTTGTGTAAAACTTTCGCTAATCAGAGTAGGGCTCTGGCTCCAGTCGATATCGTTCTGGTAATCTTCGCAATATTGCTTAATGCTTTGCAACGGATTGCCCTTAAAATCGTATTCGTAAATCTGAGTTACACCACTCTGGTCGTAAATAAATTCCAATTGCCCTATATTGTTGCGGTTGTAATCTGTACCGTAAACTTTTTGTTCTGTAAGTATTTCTACATTGTTTTGCGTAAGATAAATGTTCAGAGGGCGTTGCAGCTGGTCATAGGTAAAACGGAAAGTTCTGCCCATATCATCCCAGATGCGTAAGGGTTTTCCGGCAACATCAGTAATCATCCATCTGCTGCCCGAATCGATATTATGGGTAAACAACTGTTGTTTAAACCCATAAAAATGCCGGGTCATTTCTCTGCTTTTGGCATCGGTAACTATCAGCGGACGTCCGCTTATATCGAGCTTATTATGCACGCGGTATTTAAGAGGATTACTGTTAACATCTAAGCCATTGTCGTCTTCGATAATAAAAACCCTGCCCAAACTATCAAAATATTGTGTTTGCGGTGTGTTGTAATGTTTTGCGCTGAGCCACGCAGCACGTTCTTTGCTGTTGCTTGGCTCCGGTTCATTCGGATCTGGCGAATTACTATCGGCATACCATTGGCTTTCAGCTACGGTATCGTTCTGGTCGTAGCTTTTTTGCTGCCATGGGGTAAATTCAACTTTTGCAAAGCTGCCATCAGGAAAGTCGGTACGAATGTTTCTTAATAAAGGATCGTAATGCATTACTGGACTTACTCCGTATTGAGTGAGTTCGGTTTCAGGTTCATATTCATAAGTGGTACTGAACCACGGTTCATATTGTTTTACAACTTTGCCTTTGTTGTTCAAAATTGTTCGTCCGGTAGCAGTCCAGCGATTGCTGCTGTTAACCTGTTCTTTTCCGTTTGCACCTATTATCCATGCCAATCCATCTTCAGCCTGTACTTTGGTTTGTATTTCCTGCCCCAGTCCACTGGTATAGGTATAGCTTTCCAGATAATTGGTTGTAGCATTATTACTATAATGTGTTTCCCTGCTCGATACATGAGAATATACAGGCAACAGATTATTAATCCAGTTATGAAGGTCATATTCATATATGATGGTGGGATCATTTAAGGTATCACCTTCACCGTTTTTGCCTGCCAATGCCATTTTTGCAACCATGCCTAAGGTATCAAATTCCACCATCTGCATATTTTGGTTAGGATCGGTTATTTCCCATGGCTGCAGCAAGCGGTAATTGTTTGCAACATAAGTGGTATTGTATAGTGCATCCGTAATGGATGATATTAAAAGTTGGTAACTGTCATATTCCAGAGTGGTTGAATTTCCGAAAGGATCGGTAACTATATAAGGCTGATAAAATGCTCCGTTGTTAAAAGATTGAATATCCGAAACTACCCACCACAAATTATTTTCGTTTAAATATACTCCTTCATTGGTAAGTATCTGGCTTGTTATTTTCGTATCCTGATCATTCACCAGATCTATCAAATCCTGAGTAAGTTCAAGACTTTGCTTTTGATAAACCAGTGCCTGAGGAGCTATATCTCCCAGAGATAATTGATAAGAGGCAGTGGTATCCCAAAAAGAGATACGGTCGTGCTGTATTTTACGTTTTTGTACTCCGCCTGAGGGAAGAGCAGAAAAATCAATTTCAGAAGCATTATTAATAGCTGCGAGCAATGCAACAGCTTCAAACTTGGTATTGTTATAAGCAATACCTGTAATTTCGTATGCACGTGTCTGATAATTAACTCCTATCAGATGAACGGAGTCAGTCAACTGATTGATAAAATTGTTTTCGGTACATAAAATATGCAATTCACCCTGTTCGGGCATATCCTGAGGAACTGTTCTTCTGGGATATGCTATTTGTGCCGATTTCAGAATATTGCCATATTCATCTGTATCTAATACCAGCGTATGGGCAATACGCGGATCGGAACTATTTCTTTCGTAATGATAGGCTAAGGTTTCGCTTTCGGTAACATGGAAAACAGCATATTTATTGTTTCCTTTTTGTTGAAGTAAACGAATGTTGTAAGATTTTTCTTCAACCGTATAAGGTATATTTTCTGATGCTGTACCGTCTTTTGCATATATTTCTTTTCGCAGAGCTGTACCTCTGAGAGCACGGCAGGCTTCTCTGGATTCAAGGGCAGTTAAGCCATCGGGCAATACCGTATCGGGCAGTAGCCACGCCTGAGTATCTCCGTTAAAATATTCGCTTAGGTAATGCGAACTTATTTCTGCTCTGTTTTTAAAGAATCCGGTATGAAACCATGTTTTTGTATAAACAGGAGCTACGTGCGATTCCTGATTGATGTTTTCGTTTTCCAGATTATATCCGGCAGCTTCCATGGCATTATATTGTTCTGTATCCCATTGTTCCACCATACCAAAGCCCCGGAATTCTCTTTCGGCATTATCGTAATAACCGTGATGATAAGCGTATGAATTAACAAAAACATTGCCTGCCACCTTGTCTGTGATGATTACTTTTTCCAATACATGTACAGGAAATGGTAATCTGGTAATCCATGGTTTGCCCGAGAGTTTGTCTCTCAGATAAAATTTGGTGGATGGAGCATACTGCATTTCTGTAAGTCCACCCATACCATTATCAATTTGCGTAAGCAGATAGGGTTTTATACCTGAGGTTAGTTCTATATACTGCATCCGCTGAACTTTACCCGGCAAGGCTGTATTCCACAACAAACAACTGGTGCCATTGCCAAAAAGATCAGCAACTTCTGTATTGCTTGATTTAGCTGTTAATGGATAATATGGAATATCAACAGCTTCGCTCCAGCCGTTACCTGCTTTGTTTTTAAAGTATTTTGTTCCGGTACTTCCCAGATAAATAATATCAGTAGAACCTGTGCCATCCACATCGGCTAATCGTAATTGCGAAGGATTAAATAAATCGGGACGGTCAAAATGTGGAGCATTTTTCATGCTCACCATTTCTCCAAATCTACCATAACCCATATTAGGCCAATAGCTGATTGAACCATTGCTTATTTTTACAATATCCACCATTCCATCGCCTGACATATCGGATAAAAAGATACGATGAGCCGCATCGGAAAACACAACCACCGGGCCGTTTTCTTCATTGGTTCCGCAAACTACTCTACGATAATTGCTATAGCCTTCTTTGCCTTCTGAAAAATAAATTTCAAAATGACTGCCTTTGCTGATAATGATATCTGCCAGCCCATCGCCTGTAAGATCAACAAGTTTTACATTAGGATCACCGAGATTGATATTAGGAGTATGAGCAAAAGTTTTGAAAGGTTCCCACTTCTGGTGGTCGTCACGGCTATAATATCCATTAATACCCGGAGCATTTATGATAAGTTCAGGTAAACCATCGCTATCCACATCGCCTAAATGGTAGGTTGATCTTTTATTACGGATAGCAGCAGGCTTTTGCACTTCTGATTTAACATCACCCAAAACCAGTTCCGGTTCAGGATTTACACCCATGGGTGTTGCTTCATAATAGGTTTTATCTCCGTAATTTGGGATAAAATACCAGGCATGATTATCCTGTTTTAATATTCCGCTGATGCCTTCGCTGTATAAATCTGCCCATTGATAATTGCTGCCATCGATACCTGAGGGTAGTTTTTGCAAACATTCCTTGCTTACATTACGGATGCTGCCCATTATTGCCTCACTATAATTGAAAGTTAAAGGTGGCATTCCGGCTGTATCGTTATTATTATAGCTCTTGTGTTTAATCGATTGTAAGAGGGTAAGATATTCATTCTGTAAGTACTCCAGATCGGTTGATTTAACCAATACAGGCGATGAACCCAAATCATTAACAAATTTATGGAACATCAGCACTCTCTTGCACAAACGATAGGTTCTGATTTCAAAACCTGCCCTGAAGCTTGAATATGAATCCGGTCTGCATGTCCAATCCTGATCAGGTATCAGATTATCAGTAGCATGTTCGCCATAATCGAATACCAGATTAAAATGCCAATCGGTTGTATAATTACTGTTGGTTGGATTATACATTACGGTATTGCCATATTTTACCTGTTTCAGATATAGGTTATTGAAACACTTCTGGGAAGACATTCTGTTCTTTTCATAAATTTCAATAAAACCAGTATTTGCATCGGCAATACCTGTAGCATCTTCTTTCTTGTATTCAAACTCCATCAGGTTGCCTTTGGCATCCCAGCTTTTTTCTATCAGCCACGAAAATATTTTTGTTTCATCGTCGGGATCACAGATTCTTGTTCCAGAGGAAGCCCCATAAATTGTAGTTATGTTTTCTTTGGAAATACTCCGCCAATGACTGATACCAGTAATATAATTATAATGTCTTTCGATAAGTGCAAACAATCCTTCGGTACGGGGACGATAGGAGTATATGGAATAATTACCTTCGGTACGCGTAACAGGCAAGCCTGTGGTTTCATTCAAAACATGAACCAGATCTTCAGCTCCCGAAAGTATAAAGGTATCGCTTTCCTGAGAAAAATTATCAAAATATTGAGGAATTCCTTTATCTGTTTTACGTGTAATCGCAGGCATTCCTACATTCCATCCCAATCCAAAAGGACTGTTTCCACTACCGGAATCGTAAGCTAATGCAAGCTGAGGAGTGAAATTTTCTCTTCCGGGGCTTATAGTAAGAGGAACACTGAAAGAACCGGTGCCGGTTACGGGATTGGCTTCAAACTTTTCGCCCATACCATGTATGGCACCACCTCCTTTAGGTAAGGTTATAAAAGATTGCTTGCCTCCTCCGGGTGCTGATTCGTTATGCGGTGCATTTGTAGAGGATTGTGTATGTTGAGTTGTTTGTTCAGTTGACAAACTTTTCTGCTTTTCAGTATGTCCCTTTTGTTCTTTCATTGTTGATTTTTTCCTTTTTTATCTGTTATTCTCATTACAAAGTTAATACAAATATTAAGTGTTTGGGTATTTTATATTTTGATTTTGAAACCTCCAATGTCCTGCATGTAAATGTAAAATGAATTTGCTGTATTCTTTTTTACTTATTACTTTTATAGAATCTTTATTTAATCTTAGTTCATTATCAACAAGTGCAGAAACAACATCCGGACCTGTTGTATATAAAACATCATGTTCTTCATAAACTTTTAATGTAGAACGTTCCTTACATATTTTAAGCAAATTCAGAATGTTTAGAGAATTTGCTTTATGCATCATAATATAGTTAGCTATCCTTAGTAAACAAGGAGTTTCGTTATGTTTATTTGAAACTTTATTAAGAGTGAATTCCTCAAAAAATAAATCATCATTTTTATACTGTTCGTAAAGATGTTTTAAAGGGTTTAACATTTTAATATCAAAATCAAGATAAATACCTCCAAAATATTTTAAAACAATATACCTGCCATAATCTGACTTTTGAATTCTTAATTTGTAACTATTATAAACATTCAATTCTTCTTCATTCATAATAGATAATAATTCTTCCTCTTTCCAGAGGACATGA
>CAIZXK010000201.1 GCA_903936865.1 uncultured Bacteroidales bacterium
CAGAATTTAAGCTGGGATGAAATGGTTTTTTACGATCTGATTAGTCATGGAGATGATTTAATGAAAATCGAAATTTACCGTAATGCAAGAGAATGCTATACTCAGGCTTTTGAAAAAAACATAAACAACGAATTAGCCGGCTCAAAGCTTGCCGAATGCAATAAACAGATAAAATCAGAGTCGAAAGCAATCATTGCTATTGTTAGCATAATGGCAATAGTGGCAGTTGTGTTATTGCTGGTTTAAGTATTTTATCAGCTAACAGATTATATGTTGCAAATATTACCTGGAATAAGATTAACGGAACTTCTAAAAATTGCTTTTCTTCGTTGAACTTCAATTTTTGAAATCTTGTTTGCCTCAAAAATTCTAATTTTCAGAAACTCTTTAAAATGATAATCAATACCTATAATAAATCAAGCGGACTTTTGATTTTCGTATTTGAAACATCGCTGGTATGTGTATAAATCTCGGTTGTCTTAATGGATTGATGGCCCAATAATTCCTGAACATAATGAATATCTGTACCATTATCTATTAAATGAGTGGCAAAACTATGGCGCAGACAAAGGGGAGTTACCGGAAAATTAATACCAGCTCTGATTGCTGCTAGCTTAACAACTTGCTGCAAACTCTTTTCTGTGTAAGCAAGTCCATTCTGACCTTCAAAAACAAAATGCTTGGGTTTGTATTTTTCATAATACCTGGGCAACATTTCACGCAAGGTATCCGAACACATCACTGTTCTGTTTTTTTTGTCTTTGGCTTGTTTAATGTTAATTGTACAATTTTGAGTATCAATATCATTTATAGTAAGGTTGAGCAGTTCATTCGGTCGCAAACCTCCACTATACATCAGGCAAAGTATCGTTTTATGTTTAAGGTTTTGTGTGTTTTCTATCATTGCCTTAATATTGATTTTGCTAATGCAGTTGGGCAAATGAATATCCTGATGTTTAGGATAAATTTTTGAAAGATCGAGCTTAAGGTTTACTACCAGATCAAAATATTTCTGAACAGCAATCAGTATTTGTTTTTGATAGGATTTGCTGATTTCCTTATCTTCAATAAGCCATTGCACATGCCTGTCTATTAATTCAATACTTATCTCTTCAGGCCTGTAATCTTTAAAAAACTTATTGAGTTGTTGGATACAATTCAAATAGGAACGGATACTGTTTTCACTGTATCGTTGCAGTTGTAATTTGTTTCTAAAAAGTTCAATGTTTATATCCATAATTTAAAAACATTCGTATATCCAATTTTTTAATATAGCTCTAATTGTATTTTATCCTTTATATACCTAAGCTTTTCATATATATTAACTGCAATTTTAAAATTGATAAACGAAAGTTACTTAACAAAGCTATTAATTGAATGTTCAAAAAACTGTGTATGAAAACTGTAAATTAAAAAACAGTTAAAATACAGAACCTGATTACGGGTTTCAACTAATTGAAAACGAAATCAGGTATTTTATAACTAAACAATTATAATACTATGAAATCAATATTTACTTTTTTAATTGTATTATGTCTATTAATTTCCAATGTTTTTGGAGAATTATATGCTAAGAATAATATAGAAAGCGGAAATAATCCGCCTAAAGTTTTTAATGAAAAAATGGTTGATATAAGTTTTAAACTGATACCACCTAATGTTTCATTCAGAAATTCTTTAAGCTTTCCAATAGAAAAGAATAATCTAAACATGACGACATCAAATGCTTGTTGTCCTGAGTTTGTATTAAGGGATGCCATTGAAATCTGTCCTCCCGAAGGAGCATGTCCTCATACTACATCTCCTATTGGTAATGTGGGCAGTCCGGTTACGGCGGCCTGCAAAAATACACCACATACCTATACCGTTTTTCCAAACGATCCTAGTTTTACCTATACATGGACTATCGTTGGAGGAACACCGGCAAGTATTACCGGCAATCCCATTACAGTAGTTTGGGGATCGGGTAATTCGGGAAGTATTAAAGTAGTTATGAGTAATATGGCTATTGGTGGAAGTTGTTTGGATTCCATAATACAGGATATTTGTCTTATAGATGGACCCAAAGCAAATTTCACAATTTCTGATGATACCGTATGTAAAAATACTCCGGTTAATTTTACCAATACTTCACTTGGAGGAAGTGTTTATCATTGGGATTTTGGCGATGGTACGACCTCGAATCTGGCTAATCCTCCTGCACATTCTTATGCAGTTGCCGGCACTTATACTGTAATTCTCACAACCATTGATATGGGTATGGGCAAATATATACCAAGTACACAGGGCGAACCAACAAAAGTTCCTTGCGGATGCAGGGATACTATTTCTAAAGTTATCGTAGTATTGAATGGCGATGGGCCAGTAATCAATTACGATTGCTGTTTCGGAACTGTATGTGCCGGAGACACTTCTTCTTTTTGTACAACAATGACTTGTGGAACATTTAACTGGAGTGTAACAGGCGGTACAATTATTTCCGGAGCAGGAACAAGCTGTATAAAAGTAAAATGGAATGCAACTTATTCTGTTCCAACAACAGTAACCTTACAAAGCTGTGCAACATCTACCTGTCCGGGATCTACAACATTGAATGTGCCGGTTTTATATCCAAATTTACCAATAAACGGTCCTACCATAGTATGTGTTGGAGCTTCTGCAACTTATACTTTACCTTGGTTGCCGGGTACTTATTATAAATGGTCGGTAACTGGTGGTTTGTATTCTTTTAATAGTGTAGATAGAAATTCAACTAATGTAAACATTACATTTAATACTGCTGGTTCGTATTGGGTAAAATGCCAATATAATAATCCTATGAAGGGTTGTAATGGAGTCGATTCTGTACTTGTGAATGTATTACCTGTTTTTGCTATTACAGGGGATAAAAAAGTATGCGAAGGTAATCCGGTTACTTATACCGCCAATGGAAATGCAATGTGGAGTATTTCGCCTGCCGGAGCTACAATTTTATCAGGAAATGGTTCCTCTTCAATCGTTGTAACTTTTGTTCCCGGAAATTATACGATAACAGCAATTCCAACAAGTCCAGCTACTTTTTGCAATACAATTGCAGTATTAACGGTAGATGCCATTGCAAAACCAGTATTAGGAGCTATTATTGGTGCTGATAGTGTGTGCACTGGCAAGAAGTTAACATACAGTATTTCGTCTAATATTTCAGGTAGTCCTTTTGTTTGGTCAGTAAGTGGAGGCATTGGAACTATTATTTCTCAAATGGGTGCTGATAATGATTCAATTGTTGTAGAATTTTCAGGAGTTGGCCCATGGATTGTCAGTGTTTATCAGGATATGGAAATCAGTCCGGGTGTATTTTGTCCATCCCTTACCAAATCATTATTTGTAGATTCCTATTTACCACCGGTAATTTCGGGAACTTCAACGGTTTGTGTTGACGGTATCGGAAGTTATACTGCAGGAGGTTCCAATCCTCCGGGAGGTTATCAATGGACAATATCTCCGGCAAGTCAAGGGACTATACAAAGCGGACAGGGAAGCAATGCTGTAAGTATTTTATGGCATGGACCCACCAATGTTGCCACAGTATCTGTATCGAGTTGTGCAGGAAGTGATTCTTATTCAGTTACGGTGAA
>CAIZXK010000202.1 GCA_903936865.1 uncultured Bacteroidales bacterium
ATAAATAGTTTGTAAATTTATAATCTAATTCATTTACTGCCTGTTAACTGGATGTTAAGTCTTTTTATTAAAATTGTTTATTTTAAAGACGATTGAAAGTATTAAAAGTTGTATGATACTCCTTAAAAAAGGATATAATCTAATGATAAAATTAGTATTATCGTTAATCAAAGTTCAACGAAAAAGAAATTTTAGAAGTAAGATAAGAAATTATAATCATTATATTCTCAATATTTACTTATTAATTAGTTTTGCAATAAATCCTTTTACCGAATTATTAGTCAGTTTAAAACGATCATCAATGCGCCATCCTACTATCCAAACTATATCGTCATTGGAGCATAGAATCCATGTATTTTCCTTTTCGATTATAGAAAATTTCTGATCGGTAAAAAAATCGCTGATCTTTTTTTTACCTTTCATTCCAATTGGATAAAAAAAATCTCCTTGTTTCCACTTACGTAAAGTTAATGGGAATTTCAACTTATTATAATCCAGATATGCATAATTTTTATCAGGATTAATTCTTATAATTTCTGATTCTGATGTAAGCCTGAAATCAATAGGCAGAGGTTCGGATATTGTTGAGGTTTCGGGAGTAATGTATGCTAATTCGCAATATGTTGGTTCATCTTTTATTTCAATGATTATTAGATTTTCCCTGTCTTTTAATAAACGATGAGTTGTTGAAAAGAATTGTTTTCCCGATATTTCTGAAATTGCTACAATTAAACTATCAACCGTTTCATTGTTAAAATTATAAGGATTTAAAAAATGGTAAAGATAGATTTTTAAAGGATTAAGTTTTTGTAGTTCTGAAATATTTATTAAAACCTGCTCATTCTCAATTTTTACCAATTCTTTTCTTTTCAGTTCAAGCATTTCTGCAAAAACAATTTCTGTATCTCTTATTTTTTCAATGTTTTCTATCATTGTTTTTTCAAAATCTCCTGACAATTGCTTGAATTGAGGAATAATCTGTAGTCTTATTGCATTCCGGAGATATTTAGTTGAACTATTTGAGCTATCTTCTCTGAAATTCAGATTATTACTTTTTGCAAAAGCTTCAATCTTTTCACGTGAAGTAAAAAGCAACGGATGGATGATTTGATTTTGTTTGGGTAATATTCCGTGTAAGCCAGCAATTCCTGTTCCTCTTAGTAAGTTTATAAAAAAAGTTTCAATCTGATCATTTTGATGATGGGCAGTGGCAATATATTGGTAGCATTCATTTTTTATTATTTCATCAAACCAGGCATATCGTAAATCTCTTGCAGCCATTTGTATGGAAATCCCGTTTTCAATTGCATACGTATTGGTTTCAAAGTGATGTATATAAAATGGAACATTATATTTTTCAGCTAGTTCTTTAACAAATTTTTCATCTCCATCCGATTCGGATCCTCTTAATCGGAAATTACAATGTGCAATACCAAAATGAAGACCAGCCTGATAAAAAAGTTCACACATTACAACAGAATCAATTCCACCACTAACAGTTAGCAATATTTTTTCTTTTCTCAAAAATAATTTTTGAGTTGCAATAAATCTTTTGAATTGTTTTAACATCCCGCAAAAATAAAAAAATCCTCTCAAACGAGAGGATTTTTCATTATTAATTTACAAGTATAATTTAAGTATACAGAATAAACTTAGTCTATTATCCATGTATCACCACTATTTAGCAGATCATCCATGTTTTTTATTTTTGAATTTTCCTTTGCAAATTTGATTTGTTCTTCAACCATATCATCATAAGTAGGATACATAGCCGAACGAATAACACCCATTGCCATTGGCAAATGTGGAGGAGTCATTTTTGCAAGCATCAAATGCAAACCTGGATCCTGCTGATATTGATCATGAATAAGAATATTCTCTTCTGTAATTCCGTCTTTCCCAATTTCAACAACTTCCAAACGAGAATCTCTCATACGGATACCTTTTTTCTTTTCTTTACCGAAAAGCATAGGTTCTCCGTTTTTCAGGTGAATCTGATGGTCATCTCTCAAATCTTTTGAAGTAATCTGAACGTGTGTTTTATCAGCAAAAATTACACAATTTTCAAGAATTTCAACTACAGAGGTTCCATCATGACGAGCAGCTTCAAACATTACTTCTGTCATCAGTTTAGGGTTTGTATCAACCGCTCTTGCAAAAAATGTTCCCTGAGCACCTAAAATCAATTCACCTGGATTGAAAGGATGTTCAATAGTTCCCTGTGGAGAAGTTTTTGTAATGCTTCCCATTGGAGTAGTTGGAGAATATTGCCCTTTGGTTAAACCATATATCTGGTTGTTAAACAACATGATATTAATATCAATATTTCTGCGGATAATATGTATAAAATGATTTCCTCCAATTGCCATTGAATCTCCATCTCCAGTTGCCATCCAAACACTTAAATGTGGATTAGCAATTTTAACACCAGAAGAGATAGCAGCAGCTCTACCATGAATTCCATGAAATCCGTAGGTATTTACATAGTATGGAAATCTTGAAGAGCATCCGATTCCGGAAACCATGCAGAAATTTTCTTTACGGTAACCAATTTTTGGAAATACATTTGCAACCGAAGATAAGATAGCATGACCACCGCATCCAGGACACCATTTAACCATCTGATCACTAACAAAATCTTCTTTTGTTAATTCAACTTTTGATCTTTCTACTGTATAGTTTTCCATGATTATTTCTCCTCTAAAATTTTGTTAAACGCTTCAGTTAATTCGCTTACAACAAATGGTAAACCTTGTACTTTATTAAATTGTAAATATTTAAAATCAGGTTGTTTCATTCGTAAATAATTTACAAACTGACCTGAATTTAATTCGCAAACAATTATTTTCTTGAATTTTCCTAATATCTCATTTGTATTTTTTGGCAATGGCATAATGTAATGGAAATGAGCATGACTCACTTTCTTGCCTTCTTTCTGAAGAACTTCTACTGCACTTAAGACAGCACCTTCAGTTCCACCCCAACTAACTACCAATAAATCACCATTTTCTTCGCCAGTTAATTTTTGATTAGGAATAAAATCAGCAACTTTCTGAACCTTTGCTTCTCTTAAATCAGTCATTATCTGATGATTCTGAGGATCAGTTGAAACTGTTCCAATGATATTTTCTTTTTCCAGTCCACCAATTCTATGACGTAAACCTTCTGTTCCTGGCAAAGCCCATTTTCTTACCAATGTTTCAGGATCTCTGCGATATGGTTTAAAATCAGGATCATTAGGCTGAGCAATTGGCGGATTTATTTTAGGTAAATCTGCCATTTTTGGAATTCTGAATAATTGTGATCCGTTACCTAAGTAACCATCCGTTAATAAAATAACCGGAGTCATGTGTTCCATTGCAATTTTACCTGCTTCAAAAGCATAATAAAAACAGTTGGATGCAGAAGAAGCTGCAATAACAACTACAGGAGCTTCCCCATTACGTCCGAATAATGCCTGATATAAATCTGATTGTTCTGATTTGGTTGGCAAACCAGTAGAAGGACCACCGCGTTGAACATCAACAATTACAAGCGGTAATTCTGTTATTACAGCCAATCCGATAGCTTCACTTTTTAGTGATAAACCTGGTCCGGAGGTAGTTGTGCAAGCAAAAGAACCTGTAAAACTGGCACCAATTGCAGAACAGATTCCTGCAATTTCATCCTCAGCCTGAAATACTTTGGCTCCCAATGATTTGTGTTTTGCCAATTCCATCAATATTTCAGTAGCAGGAGTTATAGGATAAGAACCTAAGAACAAAGGTCTTCCTGATTTTTCAGCAGCAGCTAATAAACCCCAGGCAGTTGCAACATTTCCTGTAATGTTACGATATTTCCCTTTATCAAGTTTTGCTCTTGGAATTTCATAAGTAGAAGCAAGTGCTTCAACATGATCAGCATAGCTATAACCAGCTTTAATAACTGTTTTATTAATCTCACTGATTAAAGGATTTTTCTTGAATTTGGTATCAAGAACTTTAAAAGTCTGGTCAAAACTTCTGTTGAAAATGTAAAAGATTATACCTAAAGCAAACATATTCCTGCTTTTTTCGGCAGTCTTAACGTCTGTAGTAAGTTCTTTTATGCTTTCTTTGGTCATTGATGAAATAGGTGCCTTAATCAAATTGAATTTGGCAAGGCTATCATCATCCATAGGATTTGTTTTGTAACCGGCTTTTTCAATAGCTTTGTCGTCAAAGCTGTCAAAATCAACAATTAGGGTAGCACCCATTTTAGCCCATTTCAAATTTGATTTCAAGGAAGCAGGATTCATTGCTACCAATACGTCGCATAAATCGCCGGAAGTATGAACTTTATTTGTTCCAATATGTACCTGAAAGCCTGATACACCAGCTATTGTATTATGAGGTGCCCTGATTTCAGCAGGATAATCAGGAAAAGTTGCAAGGTCATTTCCTGCTAATGCTGCATTGTCAGAAAAAAGTGTACCTGTTAGTTGCATCCCATCTCCGGAATCTCCTACGAATTTTACAACAACATCTTCTTTTTCAATGATTTGTTTTTTGTTTTTTCCAGTCATTGTGATGAATTTTTTATTGATAAATATCTT
The DNA here is from genome assembly GCA_903936865.1 of uncultured Bacteroidales bacterium. Lineage (GTDB taxonomy): Bacteria > Bacteroidota > Bacteroidia > Bacteroidales > JACABE01 > JACABE01. The sequence continues at coordinate 4,574 of CAIZXK010000202.1, forward strand.
GCAAAGTTAGTATTTTTATGTTTTGTGCTAATAATAAAATGATATTTTTTATTTTTATTTAAGTAATAATTGATTTAAGAAAACAAATCAACGATAATTTAATTCTATTCTTAACTTATAAAATACAAGTTAATGATTAATGTCACAAAATGGTTATCAGTAAAATAGCAAAATTTAATTTTTTTTAAACTTGCAAATACTAAGTGTTTTTTTTATTTCAAACAATATTTTTATCAGGAATAAGTTAGATATTTTGTTATTTTGCAACTTAATAATTTTTTTAAAATGAAAGAAGAAAAAAACACTAAAAACATTGATATTAAAGAATATAATGAAATATCTGCTCCAAGTATTTATTCTGTAAAACAGCGTGAACATGCTGAATTTCATAATTGTCATACTGAACAAAGCGTAAAGGATGACATTGCTTTTTTGAAATTTATTTATAAAGAAAAATTACAATTATCAGAAAATGATGTTAATATAAATCTAATTAATCAATTAAAAGTAATAAGTAAGGATATTTACTTTTTTCTGAAAACACTTGAATATGACTTAACTCCACAGAATTATATAAAAAGTAAATATGAATATATTCGTCATAAAATTCCTAATGGTAACCCTCATTTGTTTTACCTGGCCTGGAATGGTTTAATAAAGAATGATAGCTTTCGCAGATTACTTTTACAAACTTTTAGTTTAAACAGGTTCAATGATATATTATGTCCACAGAATATTCCTGTTGTTGGCTCCCACATGACACGTTACCGTACAAAAATGGTATTAGCTAACGATATGGCTACAACTGAGGAAGGTAAACAAAGAACTATTGGAAGATTATTGGATGATGGCAGTGGTTTAAATATGAAAGAAGGAATTGTTTGGCTTCCTAACGAAAAGGCCATACCTTTATTTCCTCAGGGATATGTTCCCTTAAATCAGGCTCAAGTAATTTTAATCCGACACGGTAAATCAACCCATGAATCGGGAGGCGAAAATCCCGAATTTGTTGGTTCGGGTTTATGGGATACCTGGGAAAAAAATCGCAGAATTTCAGGAGCAAAAAGTAATTTTTTAAAAGAAGAAGGAATTGCAACAGCTAGAGAATTAGGTAAAGATTTTAAAGTGGCGGTTGATATTCTCGATGGTAGCGGTTTTCCACTTTGGTCGTGGTCAAAGGATTTGCCTATTCCTGTTTATGGCAGCGAATCGGAAAATACAGAGCAAACTGCACGATATTTTCTTCAGGAGGCAGGTTATTCAAATCTTTCCTTTAATGCTATGTTTGGTTTGAATTCTCAAAAGTATGGTGCTTTGACATTTATGCACAAAAAAGAGGTAACAGAAGAAGCTATTAAAATTTTTAGCCATGGAAACGAACCAACTCCCGAAATAAAAGCAAGAGTTTCAAAGATGTTTAAAAACCGTTTTTACCATTACCCTGAGGGAGAAACTTTACTTGAGGCTGATTGGAGAATTGCATACAGTTTTATTGACTTGCTAAACAGAAGTTTGGGTAAGAGAATTATGTTGGTTGATCATTCCGGAGCTATTCGAGTTTTTGAAGCAATAATTCGTACACTGGATTTTGCAGAATATAGTACGATTAAGGAAGCTCAGGATTCAATAATTGCTTTGTGTTACCAACCAGGTAGAAATTTGCGTTATGATTATTTGCAAAAAAAAGAATTCCCATTACGTAAAAGATAAGGAAACCAGCTAATTGCTCATGAAGCTTTTTATTGCATTATCGATTTTATTACTTTTTACAAATTTTGTTCTTCTTGTAAAGATGCTTTTTTTTAGAAAAGTATCTTTACAGGACGAACTTACTAAATTGCCAAATTTCAGGCAGTTGAATAGATATATTAAAATTAAAAACAAATTGCATGAGCAGATAATAGTCATAGTTGATATTGATAATTTTAAAGAATTTAATAAAATTAGTATTCATAAGGGCGATGAAGTTTTAAGAGAGTTTTCAGATGAGTTAAGCAAATTATTGTTTTCAAAGGCTTTTATTTCAAGATACAGACTTGGCGATGAGTTTGCTTTCGTCTTTTTGAATAAAAGCAAAGATGAAATTGAAAATGAAATAATAAATATAAAATCATATTTCAATAACTATAGCTTTAAATGTTTAACAGAAAATATAAATTACAGAATTGCATTTTGCTATGGAATAAGTTTATTAAAACCAAAATCGTTAAATTTTGAAATGGCTTTTGATGAAGCAGAACTCGAATTAGCTGAAGCTAAAAGTATGAAAAAATGAATTTCTAAAAAAAGTCCAAGGGAAAATCAAAGAAATGCATGACTTTAAATTTAATTCTTCAAATAAGGACACTATTTTTTTTTACTATTATCTAAAAAATATTCTTTACAGAATATTCTTTATTATGAGACAAAATCATTAAATATTGAAAAAATAATTACGGATTAATTAAGAAAACGGATTAATTTTGTAAAAAATTTAGCTTTTGATTAAACAGGAAGACATACAGAATATAATTGAAACAGCTCGTATTGAAGAGGTTGTTGGTGATTATGTTAGCCTCAAAAAGAGAGGAATAAATCTCATTGGTTTATGTCCGTTTCATAATGAAAAGACACCTTCTTTTACAGTTTCTCCAGTAAAAGGGATTTTCAAATGTTTTGGTTGTGGGAAAGCCGGAAACTCTGTAAATTTTATTATGGAGCATGAACATTTTTCTTATCCGGAAGCATTGCGCCACCTTGCAAGAAAATACAACATTGAACTTGATGAAGAACTTCCAACAGTTGAACAAATTGCAGCATTGGATGAGAAAGAATCTCTATTCAACATTACTGCTTTTGCACATAAACATTTTGTTGACAATTTGTTTAATACCGATGAAGGTAAAGCTATTGGCTTAAGCTATTTTAAAGAAAGAGAATTTACAGAAGCAACCATCAGGAAATTTGAATTGGGTTATACTCTTGATAAATGGGACGATTTTACACAATATGCATTTAGAAATGGTTACAACATTCAACAACTTGAAAAAGCTGGTTTAAGCTCACAAAAAGACGGAAAACAATATGATAGGTTCAGAGCAAGGGTAATGTTTCCTATTCATGGTTTATCTGGTAAAGTAATTGCATTTGGTGGAAGAATTTTACAATCCGATAAATCAAAATCTAAGTATGTAAATTCACCCGAAACTGATATTTATAGCAAAAGCAAGGTTCTATATGGATTAAATTTTGCAAAAAATGAGATTATTTCCAAAGATAATTGTTATCTGGTTGAAGGTTATACCGATGTAATTACCTTACATCAGGCGGGAATTGAAAATGTAGTTTCGTCATCTGGCACTTCATTAACCACAGAACAAATCAAATTAATATTTCGTTATACCAGAAATATTACAATTTTATATGATGGTGATTCTGCCGGAATCAAAGCTAGTTTCAGGGGAATAGATATGATTCTGGAACAGGGTATGAATGTAAAAATCGTCCTTTTTCCTGATGGTGAAGATCCTGACTCCTTTACCAGAAAAAACCGTTCAGCAGAAGTGGTAGATTATATTACTAAAAATGCAAATAACTTTATCTTATTCAAAACCAATTTATTATTAGAGGAGACTGCTCACGATCCCATCAAGAAAGCGGGTTTGATTAAGGAGATTGTTTCAACAATTTCATTAATACCCGATTCAATTCAACGATCCGTATATTCAAAAGAATGCAGTTCACTTTTAGACATTTCTGAACAAACACTTATTACAGAACTTAATAAACTTTTACGTAAAAAAGTTTCAAAATCTCTTGAATCAGAAGGTCATCCCGAAATGCCTGAAGTTTCTCCTCTGACTATACCAAAACAAGATGATGAAATTGTACTGGATGAAGCCGAATATCAGGAAAAAGATATAATCAGATTGCTTCTCAACCATGGGAGTAAAGAATTTATAATAAAAGGTAAAAATGAGGAAAATGAGGAAGTTGACTTTAGTATTAGTGTTGCTTTTTTTATTATAAAGGATATTCAGGCTGAAGGTTTTTCTTTTAAGAGTTTAATTTATCAGCAAATATTTGAAGAGTTTGTAAAAGAAATTGAAACCGATAATTTGCCAAATGAGCAGTTTTTTACACATCATCCAGATAGTAATATAAGAGAGACAGCCATTAATTTGTTGAGTTCTCCTTATGTTTTGAGTGATAACTGGGATAAAATGCATCGTATATATGTACCTTTGGAAGAAGATGTAAAAAAACTTGAAATATCAGTAAAACATTCCATACTATCATTTAAACTTAAAAAGGTTGAAGAAATATTAACCAATAATGAAAAAGAGTTAAAGGAATTAAACAATGATAATGAGGAAGATTTAATACTATTGATGGAAAATCAGAAAAAATGGCTTAATGTTAAGAAAATCATTTCTGCAGCTTTGGGAAGGATTATAATAAAATAGACAGAATTTAGAATATTTTCATTAGTACAACGCGTGCAAATATTTCCCTCCAAAATATATTCTATCTTTATCAACAACTACTGAAGATCTGATTTTTTCATAAGTTGAATACCTCCACACTTCTATACCACTTTGCAAATCAATAGCATAAAGATTGCCATCATCACTTCCTGCATAAACAATTCCATCACTTATAGCTGGAGAAGAATGAAAAGCTCTGCCGGCTGTAAATTCCCAGATTTTTATACCATTCGTTTTTTCAAAACAATGTAATTTCCCATCTTTTGATCCAATAACTATATAGTTACCCGAAACTGCTGATGAAGAAAATATTGCATTTCCGGTTACCGATTTCCAAATCAGATTTCCACTGTTTGCTTCTATCGCATATAAAGATTTGTCGATACTTCCAATATATAAAACATTGTTAGTTATTGCAGGAGATGAATGTACACCAGCTTCCGTCTTATATTTCCAACATAAATCACCATTTTTTATATTGAGTGCATAAATATTTTTATCTCTGCTTCCAAAATAGATTTTGTCTTTATATATAGCTGGTGATGAGATAATCCAACCATTTGTTTCAAATTTCCACTTAAGTTTTCCGGTGATAGAATCCAATGCATAGAATGTTTTATCCATGCTACCGAAGTAAATTGTATAATCAAGGTAAACAGGAGAAGAGAATATCCAATCTTCCGTTTTGTATTTCCATTTTAAAATTCCATTGTTCAGTTGGATTGCATAAAAATAGGTATCAAAACCACCAAAAAAAACCAGATTTTTATGAACCAAAGCGGATGATCTTATTTCCTTTTGAGTTTTGAAACGCCATATTTCTTCTCCAGTTTGCTGATCTAGTGCAAAAAAATACTTACTTTCACTACCAAAAAGGAGCATATTATTATGTACCAAAGGTGTTGAATTCACTCCACTCAACTGATGAAATTTCCAATAAAGTCCATTCAGATATTTTATACCTTTCTCTTTATATTCACCTGTTCTATTATTATTTGCACGAAAAACTGCTTGCTTTTCATATTTTCCATCATCATATAAACTCAGCAATTTATTGGTTATTCGCAAAAAAGAAGATACCTGAGCAATTGCATGATTTTCGCGTATTTGTATTTTATTATTATCTTCCGGCATATTCTATCTTAAGATTTTCAAGATCTAACTGAAGTTTGGTTTTTGTCTTTTCAAAATGCAAATCCCAGTCATCAATCTCTTTAATTGTTAGATAAGCTTCTGAATATTCCATGTCTGAAATTTCTTGTTTTAATAAAGCAATTTCAGATTCCAACTTACTGACAATTTGTACCATCCGTTGATATTCAGTAACTTTTTCAGTAATGTTTAAAAAGTGTAATTTCTTGTTTTCAAGCATTTCTGAAATTTCTTTTACACGATCCAAATCATTTTTGAAATAAGCATTATTTAATTCAACGAAAATAGTTGCTGCCAGCTCTTTCATTTCTTCCGCAACAATATCAGGATGACATAGTTTGCTTGCTTTTCTGAATAGTTTTTGAATAAGTTTACGTTCTTCAGCATTTAGTTTGAATTGTAATTCTTGCTTGCTCTTTTGGAAGTTTGAATTATATTCTTCAAAATCTTTTTCTGCATCTTCGTATTCAGCATTTTTGTCGGGATTTACATCTTTTTGGTCAAACAACATTTTTCTTCTATAATCAAGGATTTCATTAACAATTTCGCCTACTTCTTCATTGAATTTAATGCGAAATCTGTGAATTTCCTGTTGAATAGTTGTTCTTTTGAAGAAAAGTACTGAAAGTTGCGTTTCGAGTAGACTTGCAACTGTTTTTAAGCCAAGTAAATCAATATCTTGTTTTATTTGCGGACTTGAATCTTCTCTATGAATCATTTTTGTAATCTACCGTTATAATCTCTGGCTGCATCAATGAAAGCAGCTGCTATACCAAGTGAATAAATATCATAGTTTTCCATTCTTTCAGGATGCCACTGTACACCTAACAAAAAAGGTCTTTCTTCCGGATGTTTCCATTCTATTGCTTCAACTATGCCATCTTGCGATTTTGCTGTAACTTTTAGTATATCAGAGCAATGATCAATAGCTTGGTGATGATAAGAATTTACAATTAATGTTTCCTGATTAGTAATTGCATGTAGTAAAGAGTTGGGTAATATAGTGATTTCGTGAAAGCAATTATCTTTTTGATCGTTTTCTTTTTGATGTATAATAGTTGTTGAAATTTCCGAAGGAATATCGGTAATCAAATTACCATCCAATACTACATTCAGCATTTGCATTCCTCTGCATATACCTAATATTGGCATATTCAGACTCAAAGCCTTTAAAATTAAAAGAAATTCCAACGTATCTCTTTTGTCATCAATTGATTTACATTTATCTTCCTTTTTAGGTTTCTTATAATGATAGGGATGAATATCATTTCCACCACTTAATAGTAAACCAGAACATTTTTCAAGAAGCAATTCAGCATTTTTAGGGAGCATTCCATAAAGATTTGTCAATTCAACATTTGATTCACAAGCATTTATCCATTCCTGATATTTAGGATAATTTCCTTCGTTATCGCCTCTTGATATGGCAATTTTTAAAGTTGTGTTAAAATCATAATGTTGATAATCTGTCATATCTATGGTTGTTTTCTTGAAAGAAATACAGAACCCGTTCTTAAACGTTCTAATCCTGACCAGGTTTTATACTGTACAGAATAATAATAGAGGCCTGTATCACAAGGCGTTTGTGTTGCTGTTACGCCTAACCAGGGAACTGTTTTGTCTGATTGGAAAAAAACCAAATGATTTGAAGTATCGTAAATTTTAGCATTAAAATGATCTTTATCAATTAGATTCAACGAATCGTTAACCATCCAAAAATCATCAACACCATCTCCATCCGGCGAAAATCTTGTTGGTATAATTATGTTGTCATCATTGGATATAGGGTCGTCATCTTTTCCGCAAGCATAAAATCCTAATATAACAACTAAAACTAATAAAACTGCTTTTAAATTTTTCATTGGTTTACTTTTTAATATAACGTATTTAAATCAATAGATGTCAATTAAATAAAAGAAAATTAACACGTTTAGCCAACTAAATATTTTAAATACATTGTGAGTTAATAAACTTAAATTTATAAGTGAAAATAATTTATCAAAAATAAACAAATTTTTATGAAAAAGTATATTTCTACATTAAAATTTATTTGCTTAATTTTAGCTTTTAAAAAATCTGTAATATGTCAAAACTGTATTTAGTACCAACACCCATTGGAAATCTGGAAGATATAACAATAAGAGCGATTAGAATTTTAAAAGAAGTTAATACAATTTTGGCTGAAGATACACGTAAAACCGGTATTTTATTGAAACATTATAATATTGAAACGAGAATGCATTCTCATCATCAGTTTAATGAACATAAGACATTATCGCAAATAATTAATAGACTTCAGACAGGCGAAATTATGGCTTTGGTTACTGATGCAGGAACTCCAGGAATTTCAGACCCCGGGTATTTACTTATTCGTGAGTGTTTAGTAAATAATATTGGAGTTGAATGCCTTCCGGGAGCTACTGCATTTGTTCCAGCATTGGTAAATTCAGGTTTTCCTTGTGATCGGTTTGTTTTTGAAGGATTTTTACCTGTTAAAAAAGGAAGACAAACAAAACTAAAGCAACTATCGGAAAGTGAACTTACCATGATATTTTACGAATCACCACATCGTTTGGTAAAGACTTTAGAACAATTTGCAGAAGTATTTGGGAAAGAAAGAAATGCAAGTGTTTCAAGGGAATTAACCAAGATGTTTGAAGAAACGCAAAGAGGAAGTTTGGAAGATATTATTAGTTATTATAAGGACAAAACAATTAAAGGAGAAATAGTTATAGTTGTTGAAGCTAAGGATAGTAAGAAATCAGTTTTAAATATTGAATAAAATGGAAAATATATATAATCAAAACGAAGATTTAACTAAAAACTACAATTTGTTGAAAACCAAGTTGGAAAATGTTTTTAAAAAAGTAAAACAGACTACAGATTTAAAACAGGCTAAAATATATTTGATAGAAATTCAGGGTGAATTTAAAAATATAAAATTAAAACGTGAAGACAGGGAAGAACTTTATGGCAAACTGCAAACTGCATTTTCGGAAATTAATAATAAGATTGAAAATGAACGATTGGCATTTGAGAATGAAAGTGCTAAAAATTATTTAATATTAAAACCTAAAATTGAAGATGCAGAGTTTTTAGCAAATCATCCAAAAGATTACAGAGAAAGTTTTGAATTTTTAATTGAAGTTCAGAATCAATTTAAATCATTAAAATTACAGCGTGAACAACGTGAATTGTTATATGCCAGACTTCAAAAAGCTTTTGAAACATTAAAATCCAACCAGCCAATATATAAAAAACCAGAGAATATTGAAATTGATGCTAATTATGACGACATACATCAAAAAGTTGAAAATGTTTGTAAAAATATTGAAATTACAAAAGATTATTATGATGCTAAAGAACAACTTATTGAAGTTCAATCGGAATTAAGAGCAACAACTATTAGTAGAGAAATTAAAGATGAGCTTTTTGAAAAAATTCAAAAGTCTTTTATAATTATTAATCAAAGAAGAGAGGATGATATTAAAAATATTGAAGAAGAATCCAGTATTCATTTTAATAATTTTAGAGATGAGATAATGAAAATTGATGAACTTTTAAAAACAGAAAAAGAATACAAAACATATAAAGAAAAACTCAAGTCAATTCAATTTGAACTTAGAGATTTGAAGTTGACAAAAGAACATAGAAAGGATTTATTTGATCTGATTCAGTTAAATTTTGAAAAAATAATTGATTTACAGGATAAAGAAAAAGGGTACTTTCATAAGGAATCTCAGGAAAATTACAAGAGCCTTAAAGAATTAGTGGAAAAAGGATACAAACAAGCTGAAACCACTCACGAATACAAAGATACCCGAGAATTTCTGAAAAAAATACAATCTGAGTTTAAAGGTATAAAACTCAAAAGTGAAGAAAGAGAAGAATTATATTCAAAACTGCAAAGAGCTTTTGAGATACTGAATACCAGAGTGGATGAGTATTTTCACACCAAGAAAAAGAATTGGGAAGTAAGAATGCAATATAAAATTTCGGAGATGATAACCGAAATTGAAAATCTGGAGGATGAGATTGAAGATGAAGAAGAATCGCTTTTGGAACTTGAAGACCAGCTGGATATTATTATTTCTTCTGGTAAGCAAACAATTGCAAAAGAAGGTTTGATGGCACGAATTGCTTCTTCAAAAGTAAGTATTCAAAAGAAAAATGAAAAAATAATCGAACTTGATAATGAATTGGAAAAGTTAGAAGAAAGAGTAAATAAAAGCGAAGATGAACAGGAAGTTGATGAATAAATTTTTATTTTACAATAAATTAAGTCGATAAGAATCCTGTTTTATAAAAATAAACAGAAGTATGGTAAAAGACCAGAGTGAAGAGCCTCCATAGCTGAAAAAAGGCAGAGGAATACCAATAACCGGTAATAAGCCCAATGCCATACCAATATTTACAAAAATGTGCATAAAAAGTATGGATGCAACACCATACCCATAAATTCGACTAAAGGAAGATCGTTGTCGTTCAGCAATATAGATTATTCTTATTAGTAAGGTCATCAGTAGTCCAACAACTATAAAACTTCCTACAAATCCCCATTCTTCGCCAACAGTACAAAAAATAAAATCAGTACTTTGTTCGGGAACAAAATTAAATTTGGTTTGAGTTCCATTTAAATAACCTTTACCTAAAAAACCACCTGAACCAATAGCGATTTTAGATTGATTTACATTATATCCGGCACCTTTTAAGTCTAATTCTTTTCCAAGCAATACATTGATTCTTGATTTCTGATGATCGCCAAGAACATTGTCAAATACATAATCAACTGTAAAAACGAAACCTATTGTTAATACAGCAAATGTTACTAATGTAATAATAGCTTTTTTATTTCTTCTGATAACCAAGAAAAAAAGAATACCTATAACTACTAATATAGCTGATAAAATAAATTTATTAATAAGAAGTGCCAATACAAACAAAACGGCAATCACTAATCCAAAAATCAGGATATTACCAGATAATCCTTCCCGATACATTACTAAAATAAAAGTAACATATACCAATGCAGAACCTGTATCATTCTGTAAAAGAATCAGCAATGCAGGTATAAATAATATTAATGCAGCATAAACCTTTGTTTTGATTTCTTTAATATGAATATCGGTTGCACTCAAAAATTTGGCTAAAGCAAGATTGGTAGCAAATTTTGCAAACTCTGAAGGTTGCAATCCAAAACCTCCAATTTCAAACCATGATTTTGAACCAGCAGTTGTTTTTCCGGTAACAAGAACTCCTAAAAGTAAAATTAAAAAAAAACCATATATTCCATAAGCAAATTGAGAAAAGAATTTAGAATCGATTGCCATAATAAATAAAGCCAGAAATAAGGAAGTTGAAATCCATATAAGTTGTTTTCCATAGCTTTGGGTAAAGTCGAGAATACTTTTATGATTTTCGTCATAAACAGCAGCATAAATATTTATCCAGCCCATAAAAACCAATATTAAATAAATGGTTACGAGCACCCAGTCGATATTTCCTAATATGTTTTTTTGTTCTCTCAACGTAAATTCATTAAATTAGCTTCCAACATTCTCTTTTCCAAATCTATTCTTTTTGTCTTTTTTGTTAAATATTTCTCAATCATTAAACTAGCAATAGGTGCAGCCCAAACGCCACCAAAACCAGCATTTTCAATAAATACAGCTATTGCGATTTTAGGGTTTTTCATAGGTGCAAATGCAATAAAAACCGAGTGATCCTCTCCATGAGGATTCTGTGCTGTTCCTGTCTTTCCACAAACCAAAATACTATCAATACGAGCCATAGATGCTGTTCCTCCAGGTTCGTTAACAACTTCATACATAGCATCAGCAACTAATTGAAAATATTTATCCTTAACCTTTGTTACATGTTTTTGCAAAAATTCAGGATTTATTTTTTGATTTTTACCAATTGCTTTTACAAAGTGAGGAGTATAAAAATAACCTCTATTTGCAAAAATTGTTGCAATGTTTGCCATTTGTAAAGGAATGATTCCAACTTCACCTTGTCCGATACTTATTGAATAAATAGTACTAAAAGCCCATGAATGAAAACCATAGCGCTTATCATAAAATTTGGAATCGGGAATAAACCCTTTTTTAACATTCGGAATATCAATATTTAATCTCTGACCCAACCCAAAGCTTTTAACTTTATCAGCCCATAGATTTAGTCCTAGTTCACTGTCTGAAAAGCGATTATTTGCCAAACCATGCTGAATTATCCGTTTAAAAACCTGATAGAAATATGGATTACACGACATTTTGATTGCACTTTTTACATTATAGGCATTTGGATGATTATGACATCCAACTAATGATTTGTCGCAAGGGAAACCTGTATTTTCTGTAATAACTCCTTCTTCTAAAGCAATCAATGATTGAACTATTTTGAAGATTGATCCCGGAGGATATAATGCCATTAAAGCACGATCAAATAAAGGTTTGGTTGGATCTTTCAGCAATTTATTATAATTATAGCCTCTAACTCTGCCAACCAATAAGTTAGGATCGTAAGAAGGGCTGGTTACCATTGTTAGAATTTCTCCTGTTTCTGGTTCTATAGCAACAATACTTCCTCTTTTGTTTTGCATAAGTAATTCCCCGTAAGCCTGAATATCAACATCAATGGTTGAATATAATGCTTCTCCGGCTACTGCAACAGTATCAAATGATCCGTTCTGAAAACTCCCTTTTTCCCGGTTAAATACATCTACCATGATTATTTTGGAACCTTTTTGCCCTCTCAAAAACTGCTCATAGTATTTTTCCAAACCACTCATTCCAATGTAATCTCCTGATTTGTAATATTTGTCAGTTTCAGTAATATTTGGTCCTACTTCTCCAATATAACCTAAGGTATGAGCAGCTATTGGATATGGATATTTACGAAGTGTTCGTGATTGAACATAAAAACCACTGTATTTGAACATTTTCTCTTGTAAGTATCCATAATTTTCTTTGGAAATCTGTTTTTCGAAGATTGATGCAGCATAAGGCGAAAAATTGCGGGCTTTCTTAAGTTTAATTATAAAATCATCTTTCGTAATTCCTATTAATCTACACATTTCCAAAGTATCAAATACTTTTACTTGCTTTGGAACTACCATCAAATCATAAACAGCCTCATTGTAAACCAATAATTTCTTGTTTCTATCATAAATTAAACCTCTTGATGGATATTGTGTAACAAATCTCAACGCATTCCTATTTGCAGAAATGATGTAACTATCATCAACTAGTTGTAAATAAAACAAGCGGGCAACAAATATTAACCCAACTACCACAAAAATTGTAATAACAGTGTATTGTCTGTTGCCGTATGCTTTTTTCATTTAAAATAATATGCTGTTACCTAAGGGATATTACCATCTTTTTTTGCTTGGTCTTCCTGTTCGGCTGCTTCTATCAGATTCTCTTGTGTTTTTAGGTGGATCTTTTTTAAATCCTTCGTCTGATCTTCTTTTAAATCCTTCGTCTGAACTCTTTTTAAAACGATCACCAGATGGTTTACTACCAAACCTTTCGCCAGAATCTCCACTACGTTCTCTCCTGCCTTCGAAAGGTCTGTCGCTGCTTCGATCCCGATCACCCCGATAGGATGATCTTCTGTCTCCACTGCCTCTGCTTCCACCTCTGTCGCCACCTCTGTCGCGTCTTCTTTCAGAAGATCGGCCACCGTCATCTCTGCGAGGTGAAGATTGTTCTAATGCAACAACTCTTTCGCCATATTTCACTTTCTTAAATGCAGCTAATATCATATCAAGATAAGTTGCTTCTATTTCAAAGAAAGAATAGGTATTAAGGATTTCAATTTTACCGATTTTAATTTCTCTGTTTTGCATTACATCATTAACCAAACCAATTAGTTGTGGTGGTTGTAATCCATCCATTTTCCCTAAATTTATGAATAATCGTGCAAAACCTTCGGAAGTTCTGGATCTAACCTGACCATCACCACTTTTTTCAGAAACATTTAAATCTGGTGCATTGTGATAATATTTCAAAAAGCGATTAAATTCAACAGATGAAAATCTTTTTATCAGATCTTCTTTTGTTAAATGTTCAAGTTTTTTATATATAACAGGTAGGAAATCTGCTATTTGTTCCTCATTTACTTCCACATTTTCCATTTTATCTATCATGTGGAAAAGTTGTTTTTCACAAACTTCCTTCCCATTTGGAATTTTAGCCATTTTAAAACTCTTACCAATTTGGCGTTCAATGTCTTTTATTTTCCCTCTTTCGCGCATATTGGTTATGGCAATTGAAATACCAGATTTGTCAGCTCTACCAGTACGACCACTTCGATGAGTGTATGCTTCAATTTCGTCAGGTAAATTATAATTGATTACATGAGTTAAATCACTAACATCTAATCCTCTGGCAGCAACATCAGTAGCAACAAGCATTTGCAAATTTCTAACCCTGAATTTTCCCATTACATTATCACGTTGTACTTGAGAAAGATCACCATGTAGTGCGTCGGCATTATAACCGTCTTTTATTAACCAATCGGCTACTTCCTGAGTTTCTCTTCGGGTACGGCAAAAAATTATAGCATAAATATCAGGATAATAGTCGGCAATTCGTTTAAGTGCTAAATATCTGTCTTTTGCATGAACCAAATAACAGTAATGTTTTACATTATCTGAACCTGAATTACGTGAGCCAACAGTTATTTCAACCGGATTTTTCATGTAACCACGTGCTATTTTTTCTACCTGACTTGGCATGGTTGCTGAAAACAATAATGTATTTTTTTCTTTTGGTGTATCTTTCAGTATTTCATTTATTTCATCCTGAAATCCCATATCAAGCATTTCGTCTGCTTCATCTAAAACAGCATATTTGATATTAGTTAAATCTATTTTTCCTCTTCTCATTAAATCAAGCATACGTCCCGGAGTGGCAACGATAACGTTAACTCCTCTGGATAACTGTCTGATTTGAGTTTCGATATTTGCACCTCCATAAACGGGTACAATTCTAAAATTGGTAATATATTTACCAAAATCTTTTAAATCGCCTGCAATTTGAATGCAGAGTTCTCTGGTAGGGCACAAAATTAAGGCTTCTGCTTTAAAGTTTTCGCAATTAATCTTTTGTAGTAAAGGTAATCCGAAAGCTGCAGTTTTTCCTGTTCCTGTTTGGGCTAGAGCCACGATATCTGTATCTTTTTCTAATAAAACAGGAATCACAGCCTCTTGAACCGGCATTGCTTTTTCAAATCCTAAATCTTCTATTGCTTTCAGAATTCGAGAGTCAATACCTAATTCGCTAAATGTCTTCATTATATGTAAAATTAAATTAATCTGCAAAATTAAGCTAATTCTTTGACTTTCCGAAAAATAATTTCTTTTTTTTATATTTTGCAAAAAAAAGAAATTATTACTCAATAAATTTACTCTTTATAATTGAATAAAATTATTTGAATTGCAGTTAAATTAAGCTTATTATTTTTTCTAACCAAAATACATCCACTTCATCAAAAGTACTTAGTTCTTTACTATCTACATCCAGAACCCCTATCACATTTCCCTGTTTATCGCGAAAAGGTACTACAATTTCTGATTTTGAACGAGAATCACAGGCTATGTGTCCGGGAAACTGCTCAACGTCAGGTACTACTATTGTCTTTTGTTGATTAATTCCTGCCCAGCAAACACCAATATCTTTTTTAAGTTCCATACATGCGACCGAACCCTGATAAGTTCTTACAATTAATTTACCATCACGTAAGCAATAAAACCCAGTCCAGAAAAATTTTTCCATTTTTTGATGTAATACAGCCACAACCGAACACATACGTGCTTCAATATCATTGCTTTTCAACAGTAAAGTTTCCAGTTGTATATGAACTCTTTCATATCGTTTTGCCTTTTCCATAAACTTAATTATTAATAAAAAGACGATATTGAATCAAATCAACATCGTCTTTAATATTATTGTAAAATATTAATTTTTAAACTCTTTCCATTTCAACAGTAAAATGGCGCATAATAGGAGCTTCTCTGACAATGTTAAAGCCTGAAGTAATTTTATTACGACGATCAAATACATTTTTTAAAGCAACAGCTACAACATCCATGTGGTTATTGGTATAAACACGGCGTGGAATAGCCAAACGTAAAAATTCTAAAATCGGATAGCGGTTTTCACGGGTAACAGGGTCTCTATCAGCTAAAATAGTGCCGATTTCAACACCTCTGATACCTGCTTCAACATATAATTCAACACCCAAAGTTTGTGCTACATATTGTTCTTTTGGAAGGTTAGGAAGAATTCTTTTAGCATCTACAAAAATGGCATGACCACCAACTGGTCTTTGGAAAGGAATTCCAAATTCTTCTAATCTTGAACCCAGGTATTCAATCTGTTTGATACGGGTTTCAAGGTAATCAAATTCCGTTCCTTCATCTAATCCTTGTGCCAAAGCATTCATATCGCGACCCGACATACCACCATAAGTAACATAACCTTCAAACATTATATTGAAAACACTTGCCTGACGCCATAATTCTTCATCACGCATAGCAATAAATCCTCCCATATTAACGATAGCATCCTTTTTGCTACTCATAGTCATGGCATCTGCATACGAAAACATTTCCTTTACAATTTCTTTGATTGATTTGTCAGCATAACCCTCTTCGCGCATTTTGATAAAATAGGCATTTTCAGCAAAACGTGCTGAATCATAAACAACCATTTTACCATATTTATCAGCCATTTGTCTTACCTCTCTGAGATTTTGCATGGAAACAGGTTGCCCGCCTGAGGAATTACATGTAACAGTAACTATAATAAAAGAAATTTTTTCAGAAGGAACTGTTTTTAATACATTCTCCAGTTTATTTAGATCAATATTTCCTTTGAACGGATGATAAATTTCAGTATCAAATGCCTCATCTATAGTGCAATCCATAGCTTTTGCCTTACGAAATTCGATATGACCTTTTGTGGTATCGAAATGTGAGTTTCCTGGAACAAAATCTCCAGGTTTCACTAATACTGAAAACAAAACATTTTCGGCAGCTCTACCCTGATGTGTTGGCAAAAAGTGTTCAAACCCAAGAATTTTGCTTATCGCATTTTTCATTTTAAAGTAAGAAGATGCACCAGCATAACTTTCGTCTCCCAACATCATTTCACTCCACTGACGGTCGCTCATTGCACCTGTTCCTGAATCTGTAAGTAAATCAATATAAACCTGATCACTTCTTAAATTGAAAAGATTGTATTTAGCATCTTTTATCCATTGTTCCCTTTCTTCACGGGTACTTCTTCTGATGGGTTCAACCATCTTTATTTTGTATGATTCTGCAAATGGTAAATTCATTTTTGAATAGTTTTTTGTTTGTAAATAAATTAATTAAAATAAAAAATGAAGGGATTTACAGAACAAAACTATCTCTGTTCTTAATGTTTAAAAGAAGAATTCTTTTAGGATGACTGATAAAATAAATCTTGAACATTCATTAAATTTTGCAGTACAAAAATAAAAATAATTTGAATACAAAATACGTTTTTATAAAAAATTAAGCTATTTTCGCAATAAAAAATAACAAATCATGATTAAAATATTCCTTCTTTTTATATCAATTTTTATTTCCATTAATGGATTTTCGCAATTTGAAAATTATTTTGAGAACAGAACTTTAAGGTTAGATTATTTTCATTCAGGCAATTACGAACATGAATATTACAGAACTGATGAATTAATTGAGAAAAATACTTGGGCTGGTTCAAAAATTAATTTAATAGATACCTTTAATTACGGAAAATTCAAAATTATGGTTTACGATACGTTGTCAGGAAAATTAATTTATTCAAGATCATACTCAAGTCTTTTTGCCGAATGGAGAACTACATCAGAAGGTAAAGGAAGTTGTGGTAACTTTTCTGAAACAATGCTGATTCCATATCCCAAAAAGGTTGTAAAAGTTTGTTTTCAAAGCAGGGATTCTTTAAATAAATGGCATTTTGTGGAATCGCAAATTATTGATCCGGAAAAAGATTTTATTTCAAAACCTTTAAAAAATAATATTGAAGTTTTTCCTTTGCATTTTGCCGGAAAAACAGAAGATAAACTTGATATTGCCATAATTGCTGATGGCTACTCCATTGAAGATATTGAAAAGATGAAAAAGGATTTTGAGAAATTTAATACTTACCTACTTAATGCAATTCCTTTTAATGAAAATGCAGCAAAAATAAATATCTGGGGAGTAGCTGCAATTTCAGAACAATCAGGTATAACTGATCCTAAAGAATCGTTAATAGTAAAAACAGCAGTAAATTCAAGCTTTAATACAATTAATTCAGATCGTTATTTAATGACATTGGATAATAAATCATTACATAATGCTTTGTCAAATGTAGCCTATGATCAAATAATTATTATGTGCAATACAACAAAATATGGTGGAGGAGGAATCTATAATTTTTACAGCACGGCTGCCGCTGGAAATTCAAACACTAATTTCCTGATACAGCATGAATTTGGACATGCATTTGCTGGTTTAGGTGATGAGTATTATACCTCAGATGTTAGTGTAGAAGATTTCTATCCCTTGGAAGTTGAACCTTGGGAACCAAACATAACAACTTTAGTTAATTTTGATGAAAAATGGAAAGATTTATTAGATAAAGACGCTGTTATTCCAACACCTCCTACTGATAGTAAAAGTAATTTGATTGGTGTTTATGAAGGTGCAGGATATATGAGTAAAGGATTATATCGCCCATACCCTGATTGTACCATGAAATCAATAAAATATAACGCTTACTGTCCTGTTTGTAAAAGAGCTGTTCAACGAATGATTGATTTTTATTCAAGATAGTTAAAATATTTTTACATTGTTAATTATTAGCAATACATGTATTTACATTTTTTAGGCAACCATTTTTATTTATATAATGTCTTGCATTTGCAATTATTTATTATTTTTGGATTTTAAAACAATTATCGATATGTTTACAAAGAAAATTTTTATTATAATTCTCTTCCTTTCAGTTGGATTTTTAGCTAATGCACAACTAATTGTTACTTCAGGTGCAGGTACAACGCCTCAACAGTTAGTCCAAAATGTTTTGGTTGGCAACGGTGTAACTGTTAGTAATGTAAAATTTAATGGTTCAACGGCAGCTTTGGCTGGAAGTATGATGGGTTCTTTTACAACAGGAACAACAGCTACAAACTTAGGTATAAACAGTGGATTATTAATTGCATCGGGAGGAGTTGCAGGTTCAATAGGGCCAAATGGTTCACCCAGCACAACTACACCAACTGGAACAACTAATATTAGCGATCCTCAGCTTCAGGCATTAATTCCAGGTTATACTATTAACGATGCTGCAGTTCTTGAATTTGACTTTGTTCCATTAGCTGATACATTAAGATTTAGATATGTTTTTGGCTCTGAAGAATACCCAGAATTTGTATCAACAAGTTTTAATGATGTTTTCGGCTTTTTTGTAACTGGTCTAAATCCTTATGGTGCATCTTACAGTAATAAAAATATTGCATTAATTCCAAATACAATTCTTCCTGTTACAATTGACAATGTAAATCAAAATGTTAATACACAGTATTATGTAACTAATACGGGTGGAGCTACCATTCAATATGATGGTTTTACAACTGTTTTAACTGCTTGGATATTAGTTATTCCATGTACACAATATCATATAAAGATAGCAGTTTCAGATGCTGGGGATTCTGCTTATGATTCAGGTGTATTTTTAGAAGCTAATAGCTTTACAAGTCAAGGTGTTACTGTTAATACGATTTATTCTCAACCAGGTGTTGCAAACAATGCAATTGAAGGGTGTAATAATGCAATTATTGGATTTAAATTACCTTATGTAACCGCTTATAATTACCAGATTCCAATTATTTCAATTGGAGGCACTGCAACAAATGGGATAGATTACCCTAATTTGCCCAGCATGGTTATTATTCCTGCCGGTACTGATAGTACAACATTAATAATTTCTCCAAATCTGGATGGAATAAGTGAAGGAAACGAAACCATAAAATTAATAATTCAGACTTCGGCGTGTGGTTATGATACAATTAATATAAATATACAGGACTATACCCAACTAAACGCCATAGCTTACGGAGATACCGTTGTTTGTGGTGGAAGTGTTCCAATAAAGGTAATTGCTCAAAATGGAATAGCACCTTATCAATATACATGGAGCAATGCACTTCCAGCAACAGCAAATGTAATTGCAACGCCTACAGGAACAACCATGTATTATATTTCAGTAAAGGATGCTTGCCAGAATATTGTAAATGATTCAGTTTTTGTTGAAATCAATTGTACTTTTGCTGATGCCGGTCCAGATACAACAATATGTTTAGGAGGTACCGCAACTTTAACAGCTTCGGGAGGTCCTTTTTTCTTATGGAGTACAGGTGATACTACAGCTGTAATAAATGTAAACCCAACAATTACAACATCATATATAGTAACAGTAACTGATGTTTTTTCTGATTCAGATACAGTAACTGTTTTTGTAAATCCATTGCCTATTATAGTTGCCACATCCAATCCTGCTACGATATGTCCCGGTGAATCATCTCAGCTATTAGCAACTGGTGCTCAAACTTACCAATGGACATCCAATCCTGTTGATAACTCATTAAATGGACAACAAGCATTAGATAATCCTTTAGTAACTCCAAGTACTACAACAATTTACACTGTTGTTGGAAAAGATTCAAATACCTGTGTTAATTCTGCTACTATTGCTGTAAATACTAGTCCTTTGCCTTCACCTCATATTTTTGCAAGTCCAAATCCAGTTTCAATATTTAGCCCTATTGTTCATCTATTTGATGGTAATTCAACTTCTACTACCTGGTATTGGGATTTAGGTGATGGAACCACTTCTACTCAAGATAACTTTTACCATACATTTAGCGATCAGGATACGGGAAGATATTTAGTAACTCTGATAGTTTCAAATGTTCATGGTTGTATTGATTCTACTCAGGAATGGGTTATCGTCAGACCCGATGGTACTTATTATGTTCCTAATTCGTTTACACCAAATGGTGACGGGAAAAATGATGTTTTCAAAGTATATGGAATGGGAACTCAGGATTTTGAAATTTATATTTATGATCGTTGGGGAAAACTTGTTTATACATCTAAAGATATGAATGAGGGTTGGAACGGTAAGTTGAATGATAAGGAACTACCAGATGGTATTTATAATTATGTTGTTATTCAGAAGGATGTAATGGGTATCAGGCATACAAAACCAGGATCTGTTACTTTAATCAGATAAATAATAATAAAAAGTTAAAAGAAGGGATAAAACATAATGTATTATCCTTTTTTTTTGTAAAATGTAAAATAATGTATGAATTTGAATTAAATTTCAAATAAATTATCTAATTTTGAAGCCTGAAATAATAATGCTTAAATATAAGCTTTAGCGTTAATTAATAATTTTAAATATATATAGTTATGGCTAAAATCAAGGTAGCTATCAATGGTTTTGGTAGAATTGGAAGAATTACCTTTAGAGGATTACTACAAAAAGAAAATATTGAAGTAGTTGCATTAAATGATCTGACAGATGCAAAAACCTTAGGTCATCTTTTAAAATATGACTCAATACATGGAAGATTTCCTGGTGAAGTACAAGTAGATGGTGATTATCTTGTTGTAAACGGAAATCGTATCAAGATTTATGCAGAAAGAGATCCTGCAAATTTACCATGGAAAGAACTTGGTGTAGATGTTGTTATTGAATCAACCGGTGTTTTTCGTAATAAGGAAAAAATGGGAAAGCATATTACAGCAGGAGCAAAAAAAGTAATATTAACTGTACCAGCTGATAATAAAGATGATGTAGATGCAACAGTTGTATTAGGTGTTAATGATTCAGTATTAAAACCTGAAATGCAATTTATATCAAATGCTTCTTGTACTACTAATTGCTTAGCTCCAATAGCAAAAGTATTGAATGATAATTTTGGTATTGTTCGTGGTTTAATGAATACAATACATTCTTATACTAATGATCAAATTATTCTTGATTCACCACATAGCGATTTAAGAAGAGCAAGAGCAGCTGGGATTTCAATTATACCAACAAAAACAGGTGCTGCAAAAGCAGTTGGCTTAGTTATTCCTGAATTAGATGGTAAATTAGATGGTTTTGCCATGCGGGTTCCTACTCCGGATGGATCTGTTGTTGATTTAACTGTTGAATTAGCAAAGAATGTAACCAAAGAAGAAATTAATGCTGCAATGAAAGCCGCTTCAGAAGGTTCTATGAAGGGAATATTGGAATATTGTACTGATCCAATTGTTAGTGTTGATATTATTGGAAACACACATTCATCAATTTTTGATGCTCAGTTAACACAAGTTATCGGTGGCAATTTCGTAAAGGTTGTTTCATGGTATGATAATGAATCTGGTTATTCTAACCGTATTGTTGACCTGGCCGTAAAATTAGCCCAATAGTTTATTTTATAATTAAAAATAGCTGATACATAAGTGTCAGCTATTTTTATTGATTTAAATACTTTACCTTATAAGTCTATAGCAATAATACCATATTGTTATCGTTTATTTTAAAATTTTTAGACTAATTTTGCTAACTTGTTTTAAAACAAAATAAATGGTTGTAGAACCTGGAAAACTTTTGTCTTCAATAGATTATCCATCTGATTTAAAAAAGTTGGATGAATATCAATTACCTCAGCTTAGTGATGAACTAAGAAGATTTATAATTGATGTTATTTCTTACAATCCCGGACATTTAAGTGCAAGTTTAGGTACAGTTGAATTAACAGTAGCTTTGCATTATATTTTTAATACTCCTTATGATAAGCTGATTTGGGATGTTGGACATCAGGCATATCCTCACAAAATACTTACTGGCAGGAAAAATATTTTCTATACGAATAGAATGTATAAAGGAATTAGTGGCTTTCCGAAAATGAGTGAAAGTGAATACGATGCATTTGGAGTTGGTCATTCTTCCACATCAATATCAGCTGCTTTAGGGATGGCTGTTGCGTCAGCTCTAAAAAACGAAAATAACAGACAGCATGTTGCCATAATTGGGGATGGTTCCATGACTGCCGGAATGGCATTTGAAGCATTGAATCATGCTGGTGTTGCTAAAAGTAATCTGTTGGTAATATTAAATGATAATGGTATTGCAATTGATAAAAATGTAGGTGCTTTAAGTGAATATCTAACAAAAATTACAATTTCAAAATCGTATAACCGGTTTAAAGATAAAGTTTGGCATTTCATGGGTGGCGGAAGTCCTTATGGCAAAAACTCAAGAGAAGTTGTTCGTCAAATAGGTAGTGCTTTAAAAACTACTCTTTTAAAGAAAAGTAATTTGTTTGAATCTTTAAATTTCAGATATTTCGGTCCTGTTGATGGTCATGATGTAATTAAATTAACGAGAATACTTAAAGATTTAAAAAACATTCCCGGTCCTAAAATATTACATATAATTACCAAAAAAGGGAAAGGACTCGAAAAAGCAGAGCAAGATCCCACAAAATATCATGCTCCAGGTACATTCGATCGTAAAACGGGTGAAATTTTCAAAGCAGAATGTAACCAAAGGTTAGCACCAAAGTATCAAACTGTTTTCGGAAGAACTATAATAGAATTAGCTGAGCAAAACAATAAAATAATAGGAGTTACTCCAGCAATGCCATCTGGTTGTTCTCTAAATCTCATGATGGAGAAAATGCCCGATCGTGCTTTTGATGTTGGAATTGCTGAACAACATGCAGTTACTTTTTCGGCAGGAATGGCAGCACAAGGTATGATTCCTTTTTGCAATATATATTCATCATTTATGCAACGTGCATTCGATCAGGTTATTCATGATGTTGCATTGCAGAAATTAAAAGTGATTTTTTGTTTGGATAGAGGAGGCCTGGTTGGTGAAGATGGTGCTACTCATCATGGTGTATTTGATTTAGCATACTTTAGATGTATACCAAATTTAATAATTTGTTCTCCTCTTAATGAGCAAGAATTGAGAAATATGATG
Organism: uncultured Bacteroidales bacterium; assembly: GCA_903936865.1. Taxonomy (GTDB): domain Bacteria; phylum Bacteroidota; class Bacteroidia; order Bacteroidales; family JACABE01; genus JACABE01. The sequence continues at coordinate 28,257 of CAIZXK010000202.1, forward strand.
TTTACCGCCCAATTACAAGATAACGGTTCATTTGTAATTAGATACCCACGAGGTCGGGGTACAATGCCCGATTGGAAAACTCCTTTTGAAAAATTAGCAATCGGAAAAGGCAGAATGCTAAAAGATGGAAATAAAACGATTATTATTGCTTTAGGACATATTGGAAACTCAGCATTGAAAGCTGCAGAAATACTAGCTGAAAGTAATATTAATATTGGCGTTTGTGATATAAGATTTTTAAAACCGATTGATACAGATTTATTACATCAGATTTTTGCTGTATATCAAAATATTATCACGTTGGAAGACGGTGTCATCACAGGTGGTTTGGGAAGTCAGATTATCGAGTTTGCATCTGAAAATAATTATCATAATAAAATAATCAGATTAGGTGTTCCGGATAGATTTATCGAACAGGGAACAATTTCTGAACTTCAATTAGAATGCAGGTTTGACGTATCTTCCATAATAGAAACAATTTCAAAATTATAAATTCATTTTAGCATTTTACAAATATAAAAAGAATAATTCAATGAGAAAATTTATTTACTTGATTTTCATTTTTTTTGTAATTTCTTCATGTACAAGAGAAATAAAAGAAGTTACAGAGAAATATCCAGATGGTTCTCCAAAAACAGTTTCTTATTTTATAAATAAAAATGATATAAAAATTAAAATAAGGGAAATTGGTTATTACCAAAATCAAAATGAAAGCTACAAAGGTGAGTTTAAGAATGGTATTAAAGCAGGGAAATGGGAATATTGGTATGAGAATGGCAAAATTTTTGCTAGTACCGAAGTAACATCTTCAATATCAACACAGAAATGGAGAATATTAAAACCTGATGAAACTCCATATCTTGATAATGAATATCAACTTTCTGTAAATGAAATATATCCGAATGGATCTCCTTATCATGCTATTTATCAAAAGCCCAATAATAGTTCGTCTGAAGAATTCTATTTTTATCCATCATATAAAATACAGATGCAAGGAACTTCAATAAATGGAAAACGTGAAGGTAATTGGAACTATTGGTATGAAAATGGAAATAAATGGAGTGAAGGCTATTTTAAGAATGGGTTTAATGATAGTACCAGGAATGTTTGGTATGAAAATGGGAATAAAAGATATGAAGGTAAATATAAAGATGGAAAAGAAATTGGAAATTGGAAATTTTATGATGAAAAAGGAAATTTAGTACAAGAAGTAAACTATGATAAAGATAAGTTGAAAAAATAAAAGACAAAAATTTATTGATTTGGATTATGTATCTTACATTTTTGTAACTCTTTTTTATTAATTTTGCAATTAGTTAAATATCAATGAAGTTAATATTGGATTTTGGAAATACTTTACAAAAAATAGCTGTTTTTGATAAAAATCAAATGATAGCTTTTAAAGCTTTTAGTAAGATTTCGTTAAAAGAAATTAAAAAATTCATCATTAATTATCCAATTCATTCTGCGATTATTTCATCTGTTATAAATTATCCTAATGAAATAAAGGAATTTCTTTTGATTAAATTTAATTTAATTGAATTTTCAGAAAACACACCAATTCCAATAAATAATTTATATAAAACTCCAGAGACATTAGGTAAAGATAGATTGTCAGCAGTTATTGCAGCAAATTCAATTTCAATAAATAGAAGTTCACTTGTTATTAATGCAGGAACTTGTATTACTTACGATTTTGTTGATAATAATTCCACTTATTATGGTGGTGCAATATCTCCCGGTTTATTTATGCGGTTTAAAGCTTTACATACTTTTACTGAAAAATTACCGTTAATAACAAAAATTAAAAGTCAAAACCCATTAATTGGTTCAACTACTGAAGAATCAATTTTTTCTGGTGTATTGAATGGTACTCTATCTGAAATAGAAGGTATTATAAGTAAATATAAAGAAAAATACGCTGATTTATTAATTATTTTAAGTGGTGGAGACATGAAATATTTTGACAAGAAAATTAAAAATAGCATCTTTGCATATCCAAATATTGTAATGTTTGGATTAAATATAATACTTGATTTTAATGCTAAAAAATAAATTTAAACTGCTAATAATTATATTGTTGACCATAATATCAACAATAAATTCTTTAAATGCTCAAAACAGAATACATTCTCCTTACTCAAGATTTGGGTTAGGTGATTTACAACCATATAGTAACAGTCAGTATGTTGCAATGGGAGGAATTGGCTATGCAATAGGAAGTTCAACTTCTGTTAATTTTCTCAATCCTGCATCTTATACAAAATTTGATTCACTTTCTTTTATTTTTGAAGGAGGAATGTTAAGCAATTTTACCACATTGGAAACTAGCACATTAAGCCAAAAATCAAATTACACATCTTTATCTTATCTTACTTTTGGTTTCCCTATAAATTCATGGTGGAAAGCAAGTTTTGGGTTGTTGCCTTTTAGTAGTGTTGGATACAAAATTACTGACCATCAGGTAGATCCTAATTTTGGTAATGTTGATTTTAAATATGAAGGGCAAGGAGGAATAAATCAATTCTTTATAGGTCAAGCCATTAAAATTAATTCAAATTTATCTTTTGGTGTTAATGTTTCGTATTTATTTGGTACTGTTGATAAAATCCGTTCAATTCATCCACTTGATTCTGCTTATGTTTTTGATGTAAAAGTTAAAAATTCAATTACTTATGGAAATTTTAATTTTAATTTTGGATTACAATATTTTAAAAATTTAAAAAACGATTATATTTTTGGATCTGGAATTGTTTTTAGTAATGCTATGAATTCCAGCGTTAAAGAGGACTATTTAGCATATAGTTTTTCTGAAACAAGTTCTGGATATGAATATATACATGATACTTCATTAATAGCCAAAGAATCTGATATTAAAAGTGATATTCATTTGCCATTAAGCTTAGGTATCGGACTATCATTAGAAAAGCGGAATAAATGGTTGATTGGAGCTGATTTTAATTGGCAAAACTGGGAAAGCTATACTTATAATGATGTTAAGGATTCATTAAGTAATAGCATCCGAATTTCAATAGGTGGGATGATAAAACCTAATATTTATTCTACAAATTATTTAAAAAGAATAACATACAAAGCTGGATTTAGATATTCTCCTACTTATTTAAAACTCGATGGAGAACAAATAGATGAGTTTGGCATAAGTTTTGGAGTAGGATTACCGTTAAGAAAAAGTAAGTCAACCATAAATTTAGGAGTTGAAATTGGAAAACGGGGAACAACAAATAATGGATTGATTAGTGAAAACTTTACTAAATTTACAATAGGTTTTTCAGCTTACGATTTCTGGTTTTATAAAAGAAAATTTGATTAAAAACGATAAAAACAACAAAGTGATGAAGACTATTAAATTTTTAGCATTGGCAGGTATAATGATTATCAGCTTGTCGGCTTCAGCTCAAAAGTACGGTAAAACTCCGGAAGATAGTGTTGAATGTATTACTAATATTTCACTATATAGTGAATTTTACAAACAACAAAATTATAAGGATGCGTTAAAACCATGGAGGGAAGTTTTTATAAAGTGTCCGATTGCAAGTGAAAATACTTTTATTCGTGGAGTAAACATTCTTAAATATGCAATTGAACATGAAAAAGATGCAAAAATAAAAGACAAATTGGTTGATACTATTCTAATGGTTTGGGATAAAAGAACTGAGTTTTTTGGGAAAGAAGGTTTAAATCTTGGGAAAAGAGGACTTGATCTCATGATTTATAGACCTAAAGAAAAGGAACAGATTTATAATTTATTTAAAAAAGCAATTGAGATAAGTGGCAATTTTTCAGAACCAATAGTAATGTATAACTATTGTATTTCAACTGTTGAATTTGTTAAAACTGGAAAAGGAGATTCTTCACTTATACTCGACAACTATGATTTAGTAAGTGACTTAATTGAAAAAAACATGGCAAATGATGTTAAAAATAAGGATGAGTACGATAAAGTATTACAAAATATCGAAAAGATAATTGAGCCTTACACATCATGTGAAGAGTTGATAAGTATTTACAGTAAGAAATTCAAACAATCTCCCAATGACATTGTGCTTTTAAAGAAAATTACAAAAATTCTGGATAAGAAAAAATGTACAGAAGATCAATTGTTTTTTAAAGCAACAGAAAACCTTTATAAACTTGAACCTACTCCCGAAACAGCTTATTTAATGGGTAAAATGTCTTATGAAAAGAAGCAATATTCAAAAGCTGCTGAATACTTAACAGATGCAGTGGATAAAATGACTGAAAATAGTAACAAAGCAAGAATATTCCTTTTACTGGCTGATATTTATGGAAATCTAAATCAATATGCTACTGCCAGATCTTATGCACTTAAAGCTTTGGAAGCAAAACCTGGTGATGGAATGCCCTATATAATTATTGGTGATTTATATGCTCAAAGTGCAAAAGCTTGTGGTGATAATGAACTTACTACTAAA
>CAIZXK010000203.1 GCA_903936865.1 uncultured Bacteroidales bacterium
CAGATGGCACAGCCGACGCCTCCTACCTCCTCAGCATAGCCCCCTCCATCTCGAAAACAGCCGATTTTAGCTTTTCTCCAACCGATACCCTACTGATAATGAACAACAGCACGATTAGTATTTTCTTTTATGCAGCTCCCACCCCCGATGCAGCCCAACCAACCCAGCTAACAGAAATAGCTGCCGGCGACGAACTGGAAATTACCGCTACCCAGCTGGGAGCACCCGCCAACAAGCAGCTGATTTTTGTAAACAAGGATGCCACCGAAGGAGCGGATGTGGAAATTGCGTTGATTTAGAAACCCATTTTGACAAGCTCAATGTGCAATTTCGACTCCGCTCAATGTGCGATCACTGAGCGGAGTCTGAAGTTGGTCACTGAGCGGAGTCGAAGTGAGAACTTAATAACCAATAACCAATGACATAGCAAAACAAAAAAACACCTGCATTAATCAAAACAAAAAAACATTGCTCCACGAGCAGGATAACGGAAGGGAGTGAGTAAAAAAACAATTTAGTAATTTAATACTTTTAAAATGAAAAAAAATCTTTTAATAATTTTACTGACGGTAATCGGATTTACCGGCAGAAGCTTGGGGCAGGGCACTTGTACAAATGCCACCTTTTTATCCCCTACAGATACAATAATTCAGTTATCAGCTAATGATTCTATAGTTTGGTTTGTATATCAGGCGAATACTTCTTATTTGAGGTTAAGTTTATTAAGCTCAGAATTATTAGATGCACCATTATCAATAACAAATAATTCAGAAATCAATGTTTATTCTGGTAATTGTTCAAATTTAATAGAATTATTTGATAATGATAGTATGACATCATTTATTTATAGTAACAGCAATCTTATTTTTCCTAGTTCGTATTTTATTAAAGTAAAATATAAAGGAGAATGGGATGCATCACTACAAATAGAAAGAGTATTGTACCAGAATCAATGGCAACAATCATCATGTCAGTATTATTGCAATTTAATAAGTAATGGTAATTTTAATATAACTTCAGCAACTTATGCTGAAAATAATCCATTTTATTTAAGCAAAGTACCTTGTTGGTGTGCTGCATGGGGTAGTCCAGCAATTTTACCTTTTTACCCACCACCATTAACAAATAATTCTGTTTTATTAGGTTGTGGTTATCAGAATATTAACACAAATAGTCCATTTTATTTTAATGGTTCTGAAGCAATATATCAGGATGTTAATATTGAATCAAATAAAACTTACAATTTATCATTCAAATATAAACAATGGGCACCATTTCATGATGATTATGGAGGGAAATTACATGTTTTAATAACATCTGATAACTTTGGTTGTTTGGGAAATGTTGATAATAATATTATTCCTGGGTTTGATATAATACCTAATATTAATAATATTGTTTGGGAATATACTACAATTGTGAAAAGATATATTGATTTAGATCATCATAAGCTATTTACTCAAGATATTACAATGCCATTATTAAATCCAAATGCCCAATATAAGCTTTTATTTTATTTGGAATATATAGAATCTTCTCCTTATATACGTAAGATTTTGCTAGATGATGTTAGTTTAGAACCATTACAACTTCCAACCGTAAGTATTATCCCCACAATTGGTGGTACTATTTGTCCGGGAGTTAATAATATTTTAACTGCTGTTACTTCTCAGTCAAATTTTGGTTTTTCATATTCATGGAGTACAGGTTATACTTCCAATACATTCAATTATATTGTTGCAAGTCCGCAAACTACAACAAATTATACATGCACTGTAACTGATATAAATGGTTGCACTGCAACAGCTTTTTATACAGTTCCTGTTCATCAGGTTCCTACTCCAGTTATTAATGCGAATTTTGGGAATAGTATATGCGAAGGTCAAACGGTTACTTATACCACTCAATCAGGATATACCGGTTATCAATGGAATATTTCTTCTGGTGGTACAATTACAGCAGGAGGTACTGGAAATAATTATGTTACTGTTGTTTGGAATACACCCGGCAATCAAACAGTAAGTGTTAATTTTATAAGTAATATGTGTCCTACTTCTACTACAACTTATAATTTAACTGTTCATCCTAACCCTACAGTATATGCAGGTGATGATAGAGAAATCTGCAAGGGTGATATTATTAGCATAGGTGGTAGTCCAACTGCAACAGGTGCTCCAAATATCAGTTTCAATTGGTTTAGCATTCCAGCAACTGCAATTAATCAAACATCATCATCAAACCCAACCGTTGCCCCTCTTATTAATACAACTTTTCATGTTATAGCAACTTCTTCAAATGGATGTAATGCTTCAGATGAAGTTACTGTAGTTGTAAAAGATTTCCAAACACCGATTATAACAGGTCATAACAATAATTGCGACCTTACCACAACTTATACTGCTACAAATGGCAGCAATTATAGCTGGTCGAAAACTGTAAATGGAACGGTAACCACATTGGGTACTGCCACAACGCAAACAGTTACATGGCCTTCGATAATTAACAATTCAGATCCATGTATAGTAAAAGTAACCAATACCGAAAACGGATGTACTTCTAACAGTTCAATAACTGTTTATAATTGTTGCAAAGATGAATTACCCGATAGCAGAAGAGTTTTCCATGACGAAATTATAAATAATTCTATAATACCGCCTATTGCACCTGAAGAAACTGTATATCTAAATGGGACTATTATTATTGACAATGATAACTTAACACTAAATTCTAATAGTTTTAGAATGGGACCGTATGCAAAAATAATTGTTAAAGAACCATTTGAATTTACAATTACAGCTCCTACAGGAGCAAATTTTGCATCTACTTTAGAAGCTGGCTGCCAGTTTATGTGGGATGGTGTCTATGTTTCCGACCCTGCTGCCAAAGTTGAAGTTACCGGAAATTCTACTATACGGGATGCTATCAACGGTATTGTTTCTGATAATGCAGGAATAGTAACAATAGAAGATGCTTTATTTAAAGATAATTACTTTAATGTTAAAATCAGCAATACGTTACAATATCCTCCTACATTACCTTATTTACCCTATAACGGTACAATTAAAAAGACGCATTTTGAAGGAAAAAGCAATCTGCCTTATCCTCCTTTAGCTAACCAAAAAACCTATGACGGAATTCATTGTACTAATGTTTATAATCCTTTTATAATTGGAGATGAATCAAGTAGTGATCTTAGAAATTATTTTTCCGATATGCGTTTTGGTATTTATGCCAATAATTCCGATTTATATATTTATAATAATAAATTTACAAATATTGTAAACGGAACTTATATACCTTCAGCAATACAGAAGTATTATCCCGAAGGTGCTATATATGCAGTGCATAATGATGTAAAACCTTATATTTTAAGTAATACTTTAAAAGTAGGAGCTAATATTACAGAACCATTAAAACGCAATTATTTCGAAAACTGTAATACTGGTATCTATTCCTTCCAATATGTAAACACGTTGAATAATAACGATTTTAAAGATTGCTATAATGGCATCAGTCTGGTTAATATTTCGTCTGGTACTGAAATCAGGGAAAATATGGTTTATACCTCATCAGCTTCTATAGTTATGCCCGGCAAAGGTATTTCGGTACGTAACGCTCACCAACCCGATGATGGTATTGATTGTTTGATAGAAGAAAACCATATTACTAACAAACAAATCGGTATATCAATGCTTGGCGTAAAATCAGCCGTAAATTTTACCAGAGTCACTCATAATTATATCAATAATTATATAACAGGATTTCCAAATCAATCTCCAGTATTGCAAACGGAGCAGCAAGCTGGTATATCTGTCAGCAATTGCGATAATATTGAAGTATCTTTAAATAATATCAATCGCAATTATCCTGCCTTGGGGGCAAATCTGGAGCAAAACTCCATACTTGGTATTTGGGTAGCCGAGTGTAGAGGTGCTAATATTTTCCAGAATTATATGACCCATATGGGCAGTGGTATATATACTAATGGATTACTAACCAATACCAAATTCAGTTGCAATACATTAGACGATAATTATCATGGTTTTCAGTTTGGTTTTAATTCTTCGGTTTCACAGCAGGGTACTTTAGGAGGCTATAATCCATATAATAAATGGCTCGATTTTAATCCACAAGCAGGACACGAAAGAATGTATGATAACGGATTATCCTCACAGTTTGATTATTATTATGATCCAAATGCAGATCAAATGTATAATCCATTAACAAACAATCCATTAATACATTTAACATTAAATCCAGGTGGTGAATATCTTTGTGTAAATAATGGAACCGTAGGTCCTTTATTACCTGTTGATCCGATAGATAATCTGAATGCCCGCGAAGTGGCTTTGGGGCAAATAGTAAGAGACCAGAAATACTATAGTTTTCTGGAAGAGGAATACAGGGCTAAAGACCGCGAATATGCTTATACCATATTGCGTGAAGACCCTAGTATTATGAATATGGGTGGACCCGATGACAATGTATATCTGCAATTTTATAACGACGGCTATAATTCGGATATTGAAAGGGTATTGCAAATGCGAGAAGAAATGTATGAGCAGAATCTGGAAATTGCCCGCGAAAAACTGTCGCAAATTGCCGATGACAATACCATAAATACCAATCGCAAAATTGTGGATAATATATATATCGATAGTTGGGCAAATGGAATTTGCGATTTCACCCAGACTCAGGAAAATGCACTGACAGCAGTAGCCAATCTGCCTGCTTATGCTGGTGGCGATGCAGTATATACTGCAAGAGTAATGCTTAATATTGATCCGATGGATATAGGTGTTGACTATGCAAAACCTCCGCAAAGCAAAAAGCAAATTGCAAAAGAGAATCCTGTTAAAGTATTCCCCAATCCGGCTACAGATCAATTAAGTATACAATTTACTGATATTATCAGTAACGATGCTATTATTGAAATTTATGGCAATATGGGAAATCTGGTATTATGTGAAACTATGCATGCTGGTAATTTTATCAAAGTTATTGATATAAGCAAACTTAATGCGGGTTTATATTTTTATAATATAAACCTCAATGGCACTAAAGTTTCATCAGGTAAACTTACTATTTTAAATAAATAAACAACTTTAAATAAGTAAATTCTGTCAGTATTGACAGGATTTACTTTATTTTTGTATAATAATGTCGAATTTACTAAAAATATTACTTTTAAATATTTTTCTTTTAATGGGATTCTTTTCTCATTGCCAGATTATTGGACCTAATTTGGTGCAGAATCCTTCTTTTGAAGAACATGATACTTGTCCAATAATGTCAGGTGAACTCTATAAATCAAAATATTGGTGGGGTTATAGTACAGAATATTATATATTTTGTAATACAGGGTTGAACCAACTGTCAGTTCCTTTAAACTATAATGGATTTCAATATGCTAAATCAGGTATTGCATATGCTGGCTTTCTTCTAAATTTTCATCCAAGAGGATCTACTAGTCAAATTATGGAATCAATTAAAAGTATTCTTTCAGATAGTTTAAAAAGACAAACTCGCTATTGTATTAATTATTACATTTCATTAGCAGATTTAACAATTATTAGAGCATATAATGAAAGCAGTATTATTACTTATGATTCAATAGGTATTATGTTTACATCAAATCAGGTACAGGATAATTCAAGCCCAACAATTTGTGATACTTGTTCTAAATATATTAAAAGTGTGGTTGGTATTGACACCTCAAATTGGATGAAAATATCTGGGAATATTATAGCAAAAGGTGGAGAGAAATACTTAATAATAGGAAAGTTTAATACAATGAATTGGGATCCCAATTTATATTATAATTTTTATGTATATATCGACGACGTCTCCGTCTGCGAATGTAGTTTTGATATAAACCTTGGGGCAGATACCGCACTATGCGAAAGCGAGACAATAATACTAATGCCCAACTTACCCAATGCCACTTATACCTGGCAGGATAGCAGCCATGCCGCTACTTATGAGGTAAAACAGCCCGGCACTTATTGGGTTAGGGCTTATGTAGCCGATTATGATATAACAACAACCGATACCATAGTAATAACCGCCGGAGACGATAGCTTTTGCAATCCACCACTTACTATACCCAATGTAATAACCCCCAATGGCGATAGCCAAAACGATAATTTTGTATTGCCAAATGCAGAAAATTACGATATTGCCCTGCAAATTTATAATCGCTGGGGTACTTTAATATACGAAACTGCCAGCTATCAGAACGATTTCAGCTGTAAAGAATGTGCCGATGGCGTTTACTATTATGTACTCAAAGCCA
>CAIZXK010000204.1 GCA_903936865.1 uncultured Bacteroidales bacterium
ATTACAGCTTCCATCATGGGCATAACGGCGGTAGCTGGTGGTTACAGTTAATCCGGTTGGTGGATCGTAAGTTGAAGTAATAGAACCTATCAATGTACTGTCTGTAAAGTTGTTGGTGCTTTTATACCATTCGTAGGTAATCGTATCATTGCCTCCGCTTGCGGCTGTTGTACTTCCAATACTTGCAGGATTTCCATTGTAACAAATAGTTTGCCCTGTTGTATTTATTGCTCCTGAATTAAAATTAGGGTAAACTGTAAAAGCACCAGATATAGCACTTGTATCAGGTCCACAATCACCATTTACTATACAGTAATAATATAAAACTCCAGCTGTAGTTGCTAAAGGAGTGTATATATTTGTATCTGAACCAACAGGATTTCCTCCAATGGTTGTTGGAGTTGTATTACGATACCATTGATAACTTAAATTGCTTCCGTTTGGATTAACACTTATTTGATTAAAAGTTCCATTTATACATTGTGTTTGTGCAGCTATGTTACTTTCTAATTCTGTTACGAACAAAACATCTGGTTGAAGCTGATTAAGGGCAATAACTGATGAAATTGTAACAGGAAAGACTAAACTATTGATGGTTAATCCAGTTACCAACTGTATAGGAGATACTGGACTTAATGCCATTGAACTACCTGAACCACTTCGTTTATAAGATCTGCTACCTCCAGAATAGTAAAAGAAAATAAAATACTCTTTCCCTGTTTGTAAAGAGATATTCCCCATATCAAAAACCTTATTAAAATTTTCTTGTGTACTCAATAATGTCGTTGATGTAGCTAACAATGCAGTTAGGCTTGAACCTGTCCCTTCAAATAACTGACAATAATCTGTAAAATTTGCTATTGCTCCAACTTTTGAAAGAGTAGTATTTTCATTTACAATAAATTTCCATCCACGTGGTTGAGATGAATTACCAGTAGTGCCAATTTCCAGCGTTTGTGTTACAAGCGGATTGCCAAAAGTAGTGTTGGGGTTAATTGTAATTTTTACAATATTGGAAGTATCAGCTCCTGTCCAGTCATTCATGCAGCTGACTCTTGCCAGCCTCCTGAACCATGTTGTAGCAGTTAATGCCTCTGACTGATAAGTTGTAGCGGAGTATGTGCCTGTTGCTAAATTAACAAAATCAATGCTATCCGTTGAACGTTGCCATTGGTATTCCAACGTTCCTGTATGACCTGTTGGTAAAGATACGGATGTAAAAATAGTTGGTGTTGCACCTGAACATATCGTTTGATCTGAAGCAATAACACCACCAGAAGTGGGGTTTGCACATGCTGCAGAAACTATCAGGGTAACATCGGCAGAATTAGAATTCGCAGTTCCTGCAAGATAGCCTGCCACATTTACCTTAAAAGTATAAGTACCTGCAGCTGTAGATGAAGAGGTGTTTAATGTCAGTGTAACACCGGTCAGGTCTCCAGATGCTGGTATGCAGTATCCATACCAGGGGTTCGTACCACTAAACGACCCAGTAGGCGTACCACTCCATGAAGGAGTAACACCAGTCGGAGTTGAAGGAGTATAAGATGTTTGTGAGTAAGTAAGAGAATAGCAACTATAGGTGTAAGCGTTGCTGTAGCTAACCGACACAGTATAGCTAACAGAACCGGCCACTCCAGCAGTAAGGCTGCCAGTTTGAGAGCCAACATTTACACTTGTAATTCCTCCAATCGGGGCTTCAATTGAAAACACATAAGACTGAGTCAACAGTATCATTGCCAAAGCCATAAAAAAAATTCGTAAAATTCTCATGATATTTTGTTAATTAGTGAATAAATGAATAAATTGAATAAAAGACATTTCGGGTATTAAAACCCTCATATATGTGAAAGTTATTAGATTGCAAAAAAACAAAATAGATTTTATTAAATATAATCATAATTAGTTATTTATTTTATTTAACGATCTGGCGCGTTCAAACCAAAAAACAGACTCATTTTGCTTACCCAAATTTTGATAAGTTAATCCCAAAAACTGGCAAGCAAGATAATTATCTGGCTCAAGTTCAATTGTTTTCATAAAACAAGAAATAGCTTCTTCATACTTGCCCATTTGCCCCAATACGCTTCCTGTATTCCTCCATGCTTCAGCAAACCATGGGTGAATAGTAGTAGCCTTCTGAAATGCCTCCAATGCTGACTTCAAATCACCTTTGTTTACATAAATGTTACCCAGATTATTCCATGAATCCTGTCTTTCGGGATTCCGTTTCAAAACAGTTTTAAAACAAGTAATTCCCATATCAAGATTGCCTAAAAAATACCATGCTAATCCAGCTTGCTCTTGTGCGTCATCATACATCGGAAATATATTTAAGGCAGTCTGATAAGCAATTAATGATTTCTTTGTTAATTCTAAACGGGCTTTCTGTTCTACTGTATATCTGGCTTTATCTCTGTATAGGTTTCCTAAATGCAACTGAAGCCTCGCACTTTTAGGGTTTTGTGCTACATCTCTTGTAATAAGTGTTTCATTGTTTTTCCAATCAAGGTTACGTTGATAGGTTTTTATGGAAAATATCAGAATTATTATACCTGATATTAAAATCAACTTTCGGTAAGAAACCCAAACATTATTGTCAATTTGTAATGTCTTCTGCCCAAATTTATCAATAATTAGGTTCAAAAGTAAGATGAACACTATGCAAAATCCAAGAGATGGAATAAACATGAGCCTTTCGCCATAAGCTGTACCGATTATAATAAAAATGTTACTATAAATAGAAATACTGATGATTAAAAAAATAAGACCAAACAACCAAGGTTCTTTTTTTCTTACTCGTAATATAATAGTTATTAATATAATTATAATTACAAGACCTGAAAAAATAAAACTAATGCTACTCAGGTTTACAAAAGGAATTTGTGCATAGGAGTAATCATTATTCAAGAGATGAGGAATAAGTAATTGTTGCAGGTATTTTCCTAAAATCATAACTGTTGTGGCAATACGAGTTTGCCAATCAGGCGAGAGCATCAAAAAATTATCAACAGCAGAGATACTCCAAATTTGTGGTGTTCCTGAGAGTACTATATAACGAATCAGGATATAGATAATTGCAGGAATTAACATAACTGACGAACCTAAAAAGATACGACCAGGCTTGGTTTCAGAAAAAAACCATGCCATCAATGGAAATATTGCAAGCATGGTTATTACACCTTCCTTTGACATAAGTGCCAGAAAATAAGAAAATGCTGCAAATACAAGGTAATGTATACCGGATTTTGTGTACCATCTATAAAGCAATATAAAAGATATCAGCAAAAAAAACAGAGACATAATTTCATCACGACTTTTTATATATGCAACAACTTCTGTGTGGATAGGATGAACAGCAAACAGCAATGCAATTAATAAAATAACTACATCATTAATCTTTACAAAAATCAGCTTAAGAAACCACCAAACAAGAAAGCAACTTAAAGCATAAAAGAGCACATTTGCAAAGTGGTGCAACTTAGGATTAGCTGGAAAAAACTCCCATTCTATTGCAAACATAATTTGCGAAACAGGCCTATATATATTATCACCAAAAATATTTACACCAGCACGGTAACTATTTGTCAGAATATTTGGAATACCTGAAAAACCATCTTTTACAAAACGGTTCTGTTCCAGCACGCCTATATCATCCAATATAAACCCATAGTTAATTGTTACAGAGTATATAAAAAAAGGTATTAAAAAAACAAGCAAGCCAAATACTTTAGTCTCCGAGAACCATTTATGGATTCCTTTTGGAGGGCGTTTTACTGAAACAACTCTGCCTTTTAATATCACTTTTTTATTCATATATACCTGTTTGATAATACTTTAATGTCTACAAGCCTGATAACCAATAAAAATTAAAAATAACAAAATAACAAATCTTATAATTTATAGATTAAATTTTTAATTACACCAAAATTAATATATTTTAATGCAATTCAATTTATTTTGAAATAATAATTATAATAAACCACTACTCAAAACATATCTAACATTATAAACCATTGGGTAACAGATTTTATTTAAATATCAAATTTAACTAAATAAATAAATTATAGAGTAATATCCAATAGCTTATATAAATACCATTTTGCATTTGCTTATAATAAATACAAATTCTTTTTTAACAATAAATACATACTTGATTTGCTTTTTATATCAGCAGATATTACTCTTTTAGCCACTAATTACACTAATTTAATGAAGATAAAATATGGCAAACAACTAATAATAAAACACTAATAAAATCCTTTAGGGTTTTAGGCATAACTAAAAATAATATATAGTACTATTGAAAAATCGATTATTGCAATAATCGATTTTTACATTTAAATAACAAAAAGCCTGTCAGATTTCAATTATCAGACAGGCTTTTTGCAAAATGTTACTAAAAAAGCTTTTTAATTCGCTATTTTCTGAAAATAATCTTTCAATCCAAAATAATCTTTCGGGCGGATTCCCTTTTCAGTTTGCTGCAGATTGCAGCATTCATTAAAAATATCATGCTCAAAGAATAAAATAGAATCATTTGCCAGTGCTTCGTTAAGAAAACTTTCCTTTTCGGCAAGCGAAACC
>CAIZXK010000205.1 GCA_903936865.1 uncultured Bacteroidales bacterium
TGATGCTTGTCTGAAAGCATCTGAATATACGCTGGACGAATTAATTGGAACTTTTATTTGGAATCATATCAATCCGGATGATAATGCAAAGATATTGTTGAATATTGATAAAAGAAAAAGGCAAGAAAAAGTTGAAGATTATGAGATACAGGTTTTTCCAAAATCCAAGTCAATATTTAATGTTATAGTTAGAACAACAGAAGGATATTTTAATGGAGAAAAGGGAACAATTGTAATTTTGGTAGATATTACTTTCCGAAAAAAGCATGAAAATCAGCTAAAGGAAAGTGAAGAAAAATTCAGAAATTTATCAGAAAGCAGTCCTTTTGCTATAATGATTTATCAGGATTTCACCTGGGTATATTCAAACCCGGCGGGTGAATATATAACAGAATATACAGTTGATGAATTATATAAGATGAAAATCTGGGATTTTATACATCCTGATTTCAAAAATATGATTATCGAAAGAGCCAAAAACAGATTGGCTGGTGAGTTTGTAATTCCTAATATTGAATTTAAAATACTTACGAAATCGGGAAAAGAAAAATGGGTTTACCTGACTGGAAGTTTTATTAAATATAATGGCAAACCATCAGGAATGATTTCTGTAACTGATATTACACAACGCAAAATAGCGGAAGAAGCTCTGCTTGAAAGTGAAATAAGATATAGGTCGTTATTCCAGAATTCTTCAGATATAATAACCATAAACGATATAAATCAAATAGTTAAATATGTTTCCCCTTCAGTTACAAGAATACTTGGATATTCTCAAGACGAATTTTTAGGTATAAATCCGATGGATTTTATACATCCTGATGATTTAGAAATAATGGAAAAAGCATTTGATGAAGTAATTTCAAGGGAAAATGATGGAAAACCAACTCAATATCGTTTTCGTCATGCGAATGGTAATTGGGTTTTTCTGGAAACAGTTAGTGTAAATTTGTTTGGTCAGATGGGCATTGATGGAGTAATTGCAACTTCAAGAGATATTACAGAAAGAATTAAATCAGAAGAAACATTAAGGCTTTTGTCGCATACGATGAAAAGTATTTCTGAAATAGCTAGTATTACTGACTTAAATAATAAATTTACATTTGCAAATGAATCTTTTTTAAAAAAATATGGTTATACTTTAGATGAAATTATTGGTAAGGATGTTAGTATTCTTTGGTCAAAAAACAATCTTCCTGAAACAACCCGAAGTATCATAGAAGATAGCATTAATGGCTCATGGACAGGAGAAGTGCTAAATGTTACCAAAAATGGCATTGAATTTCCGATATATCTTAATACAGCCCCAGTTAAAAACGAAAAAGGAGAATTGCTTGGATTAGTGGGAATTGGAGAAGATATTACCGAAAGAAAGAAAAATGAAAAAGCGTTACAGGAAAGTCAGGAGAGGAACAAGGCCCTTTTAAATGCAAACCCCGATTTAATGTTCGTTTTTTCTAAAGAAGGAAAATTTCTTGATTATAGAAGTCCCAATAATAATGATTTACTAATTCCTCCATCTCAATTCATTAATAAATATATACATGAGGTATTACCAACAGATATTGCAAAACTAACGAAAGAAAAAATTGATTTACTTTATAACACTCAGGAAAGTGTTGTTTATGAATATGATTTGTTTATTGATGGTCAATATAAATATTTTGAATGTAGATTAGTATTAAGTGGAAAAAATCAAGTGCTTTCTTTGGTTCGGGATATTACAGAAAAAAAGATTGCAGAAAAGGCAAAAGCAGAAAGTGAATTGGTTTTTAGTAGATTATTCAATGAATCTACTGATCCTATTTTGCTTTTAAGTGAAAATCAATTTATTGATTGTAATCAATCTACTATCAAAATATTGGGTTATCATACGAAAGAAGAGGTGTTACAAAAATCTCCATGGAATTTATCTCCATATTTTCAACTGGATGGACGTTTGTCTTCAGAAAAGGCGAAGGAAATGATGTCAATTGCATACGAAAATGGAAACCATAGATTTGAATGGATTCACAGAAATGCTAAAGGAGAAGATTTTCCGGTTGAAGTTATGCTTACATTAATCACAATAAACCAAAAAACAATGTTTTATGTGGTTTGGCGTGATATTACAGATAGAAAGAAAACGGAATCGGAATTAATAAAGGCAAAAGAATTAGCAGAGCAATCCAATCAGCTTAAAGATGCCTTTATCGCTAATATGTCGCACGAAATCAGAACACCTTTAAATGGTATATTGGGTATGACCAGTATCTTGAAAGATACTTTTGAGGAGTATGTTACTGAGGAAGAGCAAAATATATTTAATGTTATTGATTTTTCAAGTAATCGTTTAATGAGAACGATAGATATGATTTTAAATATTTCACGTTTACAAATTGGAGAATTCCCTTATAATCCATCAACGATTAATATAACAAAATTATTGGAGAATTTAGTAAATGAATATCAGATTCAAGCTAAAAATAAATCATTATCCCTGATTTTTGAGAATAATTTTGGTACTATAAATATCTATGCTGATGAATATTGTATCATTCAATCTATTTCAAATATTATTGAAAATGCAATGAAATATACTCAGGAAGGATATATAAAGGTTTATGTTAGTTATAGCTCAGACAACGAACTTATTATTAATGTAAAAGACAGTGGAATAGGAATATCTGAGGACTTTAAACAAAAAATTTTCAGACCGTATTCACAGGAAGAGACTGGTTATAGCAGAAGTTACGAGGGTGTTGGATTGGGGTTGTCTTTGGTAAAGCAAATGGTAGAATTGAATCATGCAGAAATTTCAGTTGAAAGTATAAAAGGTAAAGGTAGTTGTTTTTCAATTACTTTTAAAAACAACAATATAAATGATCTGAAGAAAACAGAAACAAAAATTATGGAGAATATAGAAATTAAAATTGAAAATAATTCAAGTAGTTTTGATAAGAAACTTGTTATATTAGCTGTTGAAGATGATAAGGCTAGCAGGGATTATTTAGGATTTGTATTAAAAAAACAATATGATGTGATTTTTGCAAATTCAGCAGATGAAGCGTTGGTATTACTTTCAGAAAAAGAGATAAATATTATTTTAATGGATATTTCAATAAAAGGAAGTATGAATGGGCTGGAACTTACAAAAATGATTCGGAATGAATTGAATAAAAAAGACTTACCAATTATTGCGTTAACAGCACATGCTTTTGAGAAAGACAAATTATCTTCACTGGAAGCAGGTTGTAATATGCATTTAACAAAGCCATTGCTTAGAAATGTGCTGTTAAATGCCATTCAGAATTTTATTTAATAATCTTTTCAAATGCAAACGGATATTATATCACCTATTCATATTCTTTTTGTTGAAGATACAATTCATGATATGGAATTGGCAATAAGAGAATTAAAAAGAGAGAATCTGGATTTTGTTTCAAAAAGAGTTGAAACTGAGAAGGATTTAATACTTGAACTTACTTATTTTAAGCCCGAATTAATAATATCTGATTATTCAATGCCAAATTTTGATGGCATGATGGCTTTAAATATTGTTAATAGAACAAATCCTGAGATTCCCGTAATTATTTTTACTGGTTCCATAAATGAGGAAACAGCTGTAAAATGTATGAAAGCAGGTGCTGTCGATTATGTTTTAAAGGAAAAGATAAAAAGATTACCATTTGCTGTAAAAGAAGCTCTTGAAAAAAAGAAAATTATAAAAGAGAAACATGAAACCGAATTAGCACTTAAAGAAAGTGACACAAAATTTAAAGAATTTGCTGAACAATTAACAGATGTTATTTTTATTTCGGACTATAATGGAATAATCACTTATATATCACCTTCATCAGAAAAAGTTTTTGGTTTTCATCCAAATGAAATGATTGATAAGGTATTTACAATATTTATTTCAGATATTCAAAAGGAAATAGCTTTAAAATCATTTAATTCATTAATTTCAACTGGAATTCCTACTCAAAATCTAATATTGATAATGAAAAGAAAAGATGGAAGTGAATTCTATAGTGAATTAAATAGCTCTCTTATAATTAAAGATCAACAAATTAATGGAACAATTGGAGTTATCAGGGATATAACTGAAAGAAAACAATGGGAAACGGAATTACTTGATTCCAAGGAAAAAGCAGAATTATCCAATAAACTGAAAGATGCTTTTATTGCGAATATGTCTCATGAAATCAGAACTCCTTTAAACGGAATTTTAGGAATGACATCTTTAATTGAAGAAGCCTTTTTAAAATATTCAACTCCAGTTGAAGAACGTTTTTTTCAAACAATTCAGCAATCAAGTAAAAGATTGTTACGTTCTATTGATATGATAATTAATTTATCGAGAATTCAAATTGGAGAATTCCCAATATTACAGAAAAACATTGATTTAAATTTGATTATTTCCAATCTATTAATGGAATATAAAGATATTGCCGAAAAAAAATCATTAAATCTTATTTTTGAAAATAGTTATGAGAATACGATTGTTTATTTTGATGAGTATTGTATAATATTATCGTTATCTAATTTAATTGATAATGCTATGAAATTTACAAACTCAGGTGAAGTTATAATTAAATTGTATAAGGAAAATGAGAAGGTAAAAATCGATGTATCTGATACTGGTATTGGAATGTCACCCAGTTATATTTCAGAAATATTTAAACCTTATTCTCAGGAGGAGACTGGATATAGCAGAAGTTATGAAGGAATGGGTTTGGGCCTTTCTTTAACAAAAAAAATGTTAGAAATTAATAATGCATCAATAAGTGTTAGAAGTGTTAAAAATCAAGGTTCAACCTTTACAATTATTATAAATAATGTAATGGCTGAAAATAATAAAGAAGAAAAAATGCAGTTTACAGAAAATAAAGTTCATATAGATACTAAGTTAAGAATATTATATGTTGAAGATGATATTACCAGTCAGGAGTTAGTTGAGATGATTTTGAGAAAATTTCATGAAATTAAGTATGTAATTTCTGGTGAGGAAGCATTGGAACTTATGAAAACCTATCAATTTGATTTAATTTTGATGGATATTTCATTAAAGGGAGGAATAAATGGTTTGCAACTGACAAAGATACTAAGAAACAATCCATTATATAATAAGATTCCAATTATTGCAGTAACTGCTCATGCATTCGAAAATGACAGGATTGCTTCCATGGAGGCCGGTTGTAATGATTATATTTCTAAGCCGGTTAGGAAAAATGATTTATTAACCATAATTAATAAAAATTTTAATAAGTTATAATGCTGTTTTAAAATAGATTTTTTGAAACTGACAAAATAATAAGTTATACTTTACAAATTGTAAATAAGTGTTTTAAAATTGAAGTTTGTCAAACAATAAATATATTTTTAAAATCTCATAAAGGAACTTAAATTTTCTTGCCAATAAATATTAATAATATGAAGCTTATATATTATTTTATTAACTATTTTTGCAAACCAAAAAAATAAAATCTTGGGTATAGTTGAATTAATTTTAATAGCTATCGGATTATCAATGGATAGTTTGGCTGTGTCACTTACAAGTGGCTCAATGCAATGTGTTTCTTATAAAAAAGGGATAAAGATAGCTGTTGTTTTTGCATTATTTCAAGCAATAATGCCAGTTTTAGGATGGTTAGTTGGAATTACATTTAAAGATTCTATTGAACAAATTGATCATTGGATTGCATTTTCAATACTTTTTATTATTGGATTAAAAATGATTTTGGAAGCTGTTAAAATAAATCCAGAAGACAGAAAATTTAATATAAATAATAATAAGATATTGATATTATTAGCCATAGCAACAACAATTGATGCTTTTGTTGTTGGCATTAGTTTTGGATTTCTAAACGTTTCCATTATTAATGCATCAATTATTATCGGGATTATAACTTTTTTGTTTTCTTATGGTGGAATTTGTTTGGGGAAATTAAATCGGTTTATTAAGCCACGTACAGCTGAACTCATTGGTGGATTGGTGTTAATTTTGATTGGTATTAAGATTGTTATAGAGCATACGAGCTTACATTAAAAATTATTTCAACTCAAATATTATATAAATTTATCTTTTTATTTAA
>CAIZXK010000206.1 GCA_903936865.1 uncultured Bacteroidales bacterium
ATAATAAAATACTAATAAAATCAATTAGGGTTTTAGGAATTAAATATATCTTACAATTTGCATGCTTTCATAAATTTGTAACAAATAAAAAAAAATTGAATTAAAAAAATAATTTAAATTTTTAAAATAGGCATAATTAATTTTCTATTCTCTACTCCCCTATTTTATTCTCATTATTTATCTTTTATTATTTTTTCGTTACTTTTGCAAATTAATTATTAAGTAAAAATCAAACTGATGAAAGCTGTAATTTTAGCTGCCGGGATTGCGTCCCGTTTACGTCCACTTACCGATAATACCCCGAAATGTCTATTGAAAGTAGGTGATAAAAACATACTTCAATTAACACTAGAAAATCTTATAGCTAACAATATCAATGATTTGATAATTGTTACCGGTTATCTTGAACAACAAATAAAAGATTTTATATCTGCAACTTTCGCTCAACTTAATGTTACTTATATTTATAATGATGTGTACGATTCCACAAATAATATCTATTCATTATGGCTTGCAAAAGATGCACTTTTAGGAGATGATATGTTGCTGATGGATAGTGACATCATATTTGATGGAAAAATTTTAGAATCCTTGTTACATTCGGGTTACAATAATTGCCTGGCACTAAAACGCCACAATGTTGGCGATGAAGAAATTAAAGTTAAAGTGGATGAAATGGGTCGTGTTCTCGAAATAAGTAAAATTGTACCTCCCTCATTGGCAATTGGTGAATCTATCGGAATAGAAAAATTCGGAAAACAATCTTTATATAAATTATTTGAAGTAATTGATCGTAAAGTTATTGAACAGAAAATGGTAAATATATTTTACGAAGTTGCTTTCGAAGAGATGATTAAAGAAGGTGAAGATATCTATGTTGTAGATACAACTGATTATATTTGTATGGAGATAGATACAGCAGCTGATTTAAAAATAGCAGCTGAAGTTTTGAAAAATAATCAATAATATCATTATTTAATAAATTTTACTAATTTTACAAATTATAAATTAACGACATACTCTTACATGACCGAAAGTTTGTTAACCATTGCAATTGTAGGCCTTATAGCAGGGTTTGTCTT
Organism: uncultured Bacteroidales bacterium; assembly: GCA_903936865.1. Lineage (GTDB taxonomy): Bacteria > Bacteroidota > Bacteroidia > Bacteroidales > JACABE01 > JACABE01. The sequence continues at coordinate 1,083 of CAIZXK010000206.1, forward strand.
ATCAATGCCAATTGCAGGGCCTATCAGTATCTTAATCACATCCAATGCCTTAAAGGGCAGAATGCGATATTGCACCTTGGCTACCATTGGAGCCAGTGTTGCCGATTTTATATATGTATTTATTGCAGTTTTTGGTCTTACAAAATTATACTCACTCTACAAACCAATAATTCCTTACATTCTGATAGTTGGTGCCATTTTTTTGATTTATCTTGGAATTAAAATAGTAAAAACAAAAATAGACATCGAACATCTTGATGAGAAAGTTCAAACAAATGATAAAATAAAACAAGACGGAGGTGGCTTTATTGCAGGATTTCTTCTTAACTTTCTAAATCCTACATTGTTTATTGGATGGTTAACCTCTTCATTCATTATCATTTCCATAGTATCATCCTTAGGTTTTAATACAGGTGGACTCGACACCATGATAGATAACAATGTTCAGCAAATAAACAATTTAGAAGGAAAAACCATAGATACTCCAAAAACGATATCTTACTTCAAACCCGATTCATTAAACCTGAAACAAAAAGAAATCAATAAAGAAAACAATGCCCGTTTACCTAATTATTTTCCTTTACTAATCAGTATTAGCTATGCATTATTTCTATCAATTGGAAGTATTGTATGGTTTTATTATCTGGCCTATTTTCTTGTAAAATACCGTAATAAAATTAATGTTGTGGTTGTTAATAGAATTATTCAAGCTTTAGGAATTGCACTTTGTTGTTTTGGCCTTTTTTTGGGATACACAGCCTTTAAAATGTTTTTATAAATTTGTAATGTTCTGTTTTGGTAAATTAATGTTCTATAATAACAGTTTAGTTCATAACAATACTTCCTTAAATTTTTATAATTCGCAGATATTGAGAACTTTGACAAAGCTGAATTTGTTTGAATAATATATTCATAATCAATTAATTAATGTTTTGCAGGAATATACTTTGTCAAAGTGTAACGAACAATATTAATAATAAATACAAAAAAAATAATCTATGAATATTAAATATAATCCACTTATAAATATAGTTCTTCTTTTTTGTCTGTTTCTCTTTTTAAGTTCTTGCCAGATAAGCCGTTTCGTTTACTATAATTTTGCGGGAATTAAAGATTATAAGATATTTCCTTCACGCACTTTACAAAATGACAGTATAATATTTCTATTTGCAACCAGCAATCTAAAAAAAGCACCAAAAACTATTACTGATGAAAACAAAACGGAAATGAGTTTTGAAACCTATTTGGAGAATAATAATACCGTAGCTTTTCTTATCATTAAAAACGACACCATACAATATGAAAATTATTTCAAAGGCTATGATAAAACGTCGGTTGTTCCTTCGTTTTCCATGGCAAAATCAATTACTTCAATTCTAATTGGTTGTGCAATAGATGATGGCTTAATAAAATCAGTGGATGAACCCATTACAAATTATTTACCCGAATTAAAAAATAATGGATTTGAAAAAGTTTCAATCAAGCATGTTTTGCAAATGACTTCAGGTATTGATTATAATGAAAATTACTATAATCCATTTAGTGATGTTGCAAGTTCCTATTATGGTAGACATTTAAGAAAACAGATAACAAAAATGACTTTAAAAATCGAACCTGGTAGAAAATTTGAGTATAAAAGCGGGAATACTCAAATATTGGGTTTGATATTGGAAGAAGTCATTAAACCAAAAACAATCACTCAATATCTTCAGGAAAAAATATGGCAACCAATTGGAATGGAATACGATGCAAGTTGGAGTATTGATAAAAAGAAGAATGGAAGCGAAAAAACTTTTTGCTGTATAAATGCCCGTGCAAGAGACTTTGCTAAAATAGGTCGACTTTATCTGAAAAAAGGCAATTGGAATGGGAAACAGATAGTTTCTGAAAATTGGGTTAAAGAATCAACAAAACAGGATACTATTAATGGAAGCAAATGGTATTATCAATATCAATGGTGGCTGCCAACAAAAAAAGGTGACTTTATGGCTGATGGATTTTTAGGACAATTCATTTATGTTAATCCTTCAAAAAATATAATTATAGTGAGGTTAGGCAAAAATGAAGGAAAAATAAAGTGGTGGGAGTTTTTTGTAAAGATTGCAGAACTGTATTAAGTAAATCATAAACAAAGAGTTGTATTTTGAAATTACAGCAACTATATCAAAATTTGAAATTTAAGGAACATCCTTATTACATTTCGCTAACAGGAGTTATCATAGCATTAGCTTTTAATATTTTACCCATGAGTCCGGGTTATGAACTTGCACTTGCCTATGTTCCCATATTTTTTCTTATTTTAGGATTAGTTTTAAGTTTACTATATTGGTTATTAATTAAACTGACCAAAAATCCGCATAAATTTCTCTTTTATCTGTTTCTTGTTGGAAATCTAATCTGGGGATTAATTACAGCTTTCGAAATGGCATACCATAAATAAAAATATTATAAAACTGAAATACAATAACTTATTCATATAATTGCTTTAAAACAGAAAGAGTATTACAAAAAATACTGCATCAATTCATCGATAATTTAATACAAACTTTTAATTAAAATTTTTTAACTTTTTACTAACTCAAATATTTTGAACATATAGCAACTATTTCGAAAAAAAGTTGTAGGTTTGAAGTCTGATAATTTAACACAAAAAAGTTTGTTATGCACTGTAATATAAAGCTTAACCCAAATCCATTGGTTCAATATTTAGAAAAACCAAGTTGCGAATTTACTAAAAATGATATTATAAAATACATTGAAGAAAATGGCATCGAAATGCTTAACTTTAGATATGTAGGATGCGATGGTCGTCTGAAGTGTTTGAATTTTGTAATTAACGACATCGATCATCTTGATGCTGTACTTAGCAGTGGCGAAAGAGTTGACGGTTCGAGTCTGTTTAAACATATCGAAGCTGGTTCGAGTGATTTATATGTTGTTCCCCGTTATCGAACTGCATTCCTGAATCCATTCACTGATATACCGACAGTTGATATACTTTGTTCTTATTTTAATAAAGACGGGGAACTTCTTGAAAGTGCTCCGGAAAATATTATGCGTAAAGCACATCAGGAACTCAAGAACAGAACCGGTCTGGAATTTGAAGTAATGGGAGAACTTGAGTTTTACATTATAAGTCCAAAAGAAGATATATTTTTAGCAGATGATCAAAAAGGTTATCACGAATCATCTCCATTTACGAAATGGGAATCGCTAAGAACTGAAGCCATGCATGCCATTGCAACAGTTGGAGGCAATATTAAGTATGGTCATTCCGAAGTTGGAAACTTTACATTTGGAGACACTACTTACGAACAGAATGAAATCGAATTTCTGCCCGTTCCTCTGGAAGAAGCAGCAGATCAATTAATAATTGCAAAATGGATACTTCGTACGTTAGCTTATAAATATGGAGTTACAATAACTTTTGCACCTAAAATTACTGTTGGAAAAGCTGGAAGTGGAATGCATATTCATACTCGTTTAATCAAAGATGGTAAAAATGCAATGGTTGAAGATGGCAAACTATCAGATATCGCCCGAAAAGCAATAGCTGGCTATTTAACATTAGCTCCATCACTTACTGCTTTCGGAAACACCAATCCATCTTCTTATTTCCGTTTGGTTCCTCATCAGGAAGCACCAACCAATATCTGCTGGGGCGATCGTAACCGTTCAGTTTTAGTAAGAGTTCCTTTGGGATGGTCGGGTAAAAAAAATATGTCAAAAATGATTAATCCATTGGAAGAAGATGCTTTACAGGATTTCTCGAGCAAACAAACTGTTGAATTCCGTTGCCCTGATGGTTCTGCTGATGTTTATTTACTTTTGGCAGGATTAACCGTAGCTGCAAGACACGGTTTCGAAATGGAAAATGCATTGGAATTTGCAAAAAAAACATACGTGGATGTAAACATTTTTCATGATGAAAATAAGGAAGTAGCATCAAATCTCGATCATTTACCTGCATCATGTTACGAATCAGCATTAAGACTGGAAGAACAACGTGAAATTTACGAGAAATATGGAGTATTTAGCAAAAGTATGATAGATGGCACCATAAAAATGCTTCAGGATTATAAAGACCAGAAATTAAGGGAAGAGATTCATTGCAATAAAGAAAAAATAATGAAACTTGTTCATAATTATTTCCACTGCTAATTTAATAAAAAAAAATATTTATAACTGGTACTTTTGCAGTTGTAAATTTAAAAACCTGATTAAGCTTATGGCTTAATCAGGTTTTTAAATTTACAAATCATTGCAATTAAAAAGAATAATTTCTAAAACATCATTTTAATAATTACAATTACAACAAAATTTATGGTTAAATTTGTTCTTAACCATAAAAATGCAATTTTAGTCCGAATTATTTTAACTGATTTCTTGCTGCATTTACAAAGCTCACAAAAATAGGATGAGGATTTGCCACAGTGCTGCCATATTCCGGATGAAACTGAACCCCAACAAACCAAGGATGATCAGGTATTTCGACAATTTCAACAAGATTGTCTTTTGGATTAATTCCAACAGCTATCATACCTGCTTGCTGATATGCATCCATATATTTATTATTAAACTCATACCGATGACGATGACGTTCTTTAATATCCAAAATCTGATAGACATCAGCAACTTTAGAACCTTCTTTTAGCTTGCATGGATATTCACCCAAACGCATTGTTCCGCCTTTAGTACAAATTGTTTTCTG
>CAIZXK010000207.1 GCA_903936865.1 uncultured Bacteroidales bacterium
ACTAACAATTATAATTATTATAATAATTCTATTAATATTACCAGTGGATCTCCAACCAGTACCTATGGAATATATGCTCCTAGTGGTAGTGGTTTAAATGTTATAAACAACATATCTGCTAATTTAGCTGGCGGTTATGCATATTATGTAACAACACCAGCTTCTATAATCTTAAGCAATAATAATGATTTTTATACTACAGGAAGTACACTGGCATATTATAGTAAGGCTTGTGCAAATTTAGATTCTTTAAGACTTGTAAGTGGCAAAGACTCTGCATCCATTTCAATTAATCCGAATTATTCTGCTATTTCTAATCTTCATATCATTAATTTCGATCTTGATGGAAAAGCGATTCCTTTAGCTCAGGTAACCGATGATATTGATGGTGATTTGAGAAATGTAAATATTCCTGACATTGGTGCTGATGAATTTGTACTTCCAGCAAATGATGCTGGTGTTTTAACAATCAGTGATCCTTCAAGTCCTTCAAATCCCGGCATTAATATGGTTAAAGCTGTTATCAAAAATTACGGTACCAGCAATTTAACTTCTGCAAACATTAACTGGCAGGTTAATGGAGTTAACCAAACTCCCTATAACTGGACTGGTAATCTGCCAATGGGAGGTGTTGACACTGCAAGTATCGGTACGTATAACTTTATACAGGGAGCTTCAACTATTAAAAGCTGGACAAGACTTCCTAATGGAGTTACTGACCAACTAAATGTAAATGATACCAACCTTAGCAGTGTCGTTATTTGTTCAGGTCCATTATCTGGAACTTATATCATTGGAGGTACTTCAGCAACTTATCAAACTATAAATCAAGCAATCTTATCATTGAAATATTGTGGAGTTGGTGGTCCTGTTGTATTTAATATAAATCAGGGGAATTATAACGAACAGTTGTTATTTACACCTGTTACCGGTGCTTCATCTATTAATACCATTACATTTAAATCAGCTTCTGATGATAGCAGCAGTGTTATCATTAATTATGAACCAACAGCTAATAACAATTATATATTAAAATTAGATGGTGCAGATTATTTGAAATTCAAATATTTATCTTTTATAAATAATACTCAGACAACAAATGGAAGAGTAATTGAATTAATAAACGGCTCTAATTATAATGAATTTTCTAATAATGTTGTAAGAACTATTGTTTCAACATCCAGTACAACTGCTGGTTTTTATTCTGGAAATACCTCTGTTAACAACAGAAATATGATTAGAAACAACGTGATTGAAAATGGATATTATGGTATTTATTGGTATGGCTCTTCAACATATGCTAAATTTGGTAATACATTTGAAAACAATAGTATTAAAGGATTCTATTATTATGGTATTTATAATTATTACAGTGATTCTGTTACCATTAAAGGGAATTTTATAAAAAGTTCTCCAACATCAGGCTATGCTTATGGAATTTATTCATACTATGCTTACAATGGTTGTATTATCGAAAAAAATAAAGTAGAAATGCCAACTGGAACTACACTATATCCAATTTATATGTCGTATTGCAGTGGTTCTTCAACCAAAAGAAATTTGGTTGCCAATAACTTTATTTCACAAACCGGAGGAACTACAACTTATGGTTTATATATTTACTATTCAGATTACGTTGATGTAATTCATAACTCAATAAATATTTTAGCAGGAGGAACTACTTCAAGAGCAATTTATATTTCAGCAGGTTCTGGAAATACCGGACTAAGATTATATAATAACTCTTTTGTTAATGCAGCAGGAGGTCCCGCAGTTGAAGTAACTACCGGTGCTCAAGGTGCAAATTATATTTCGGCTATGAATTATAATAATCTTTGGTCAACTGGAACTATACTTGGTAAATGGGGTGCTACAAGTTGTAATACTCTAAGCCAATGGATAACAGCTTGTGCAAAAGATTCTGCTTCTATCTCTGTTAATCCTGATTATTTATCCACGACTGATTTGCATGTTTATTCCGTTGCACTTAATGATAAAGGAACTCCTATCGCTAATGTTACAACTGATATTGATGGAGATATACGAAACATTTCTACTCCTGATATTGGTGCTGACGAATTCACTCCTCTTCCAAATGATATTGGGGTAGTGGGAATTTATAGTCCTGATGTATATTATGGACCTGTTGCCAGTACTGTAACTATTAAATGTATAATTAAGAATTATGGATCTGTTGATGCAACTAATTTTAATATATCTTATAAAATTGGAAATGCTGCAGCTATTAATTATTTATACACTGATACTTTATTTGCTAATGCATTTGACAGTATCGTATTTCCAACACCAATGACAGTAACTGCCGGAAATGTTGATATAAAATCTTATACTTCACTTGTTAATGATGGCAAGTTTATTAATGATACTTCAATGATAACTTATTTTGGAGTTCCTGTAAAGGGAATACCATATAGCGAAAACTTTGATGGTACAACTGATGAATGGTTCAAAACCGGCGGTACGATGCAATGGCAAAATGGTATTCCTAATGCAAGTGTAATCAACAATGCTCACAGTGCTCCTAATGTATGGACTACTGTTCTTAACGGCAATTATGCAAATGGAAGTAATGATTATTTATATTCTCCAATCTTTAACAATTCAACCTTTAAGGCTGATACTTTAAAATTCTGGTTCTATATGGATGCAGAAAATAACAAAGATGGTGGTAGAATTGAATATAAGAATCAACAGGGCGACTGGTTAGTTTTAGGAAATCCTGCAACTATCGACACCAATTCTGTAAACTGGTATAATGCTTCTTCTGTAGCAATGTGGACTGGTACCGGACAAGGTTGGCAGGAAGCTAAATACGCTGTTTCAAAGATTCTGAATAATCTTCAGACATTGCAATTCCGCTTCGTATTTAATTCTGATGGTACAAATAACAATTATAATGGATGGGCTATTGATGATTTTCATTTATCATTATTACCAATTGCTCAGGATGGTGGTGTAGTTGCAATTACCGATCCATCTGCCTCATTATTGGGCGATACGGTTTATCCTAAGATTACAGTTAAGAATTTTGGATTAAATCCATTAACTTCTATTCCTGTAAAATATACTGTAAACGGTCAGCTTATGGCAAGTGAAACCATTAACACAACTCTTGCTCCTGGATCAACTGTTGATTATACCTTTACACAATACTTTAAAGTATTAACCCAACCAACTTATACCATTAAAGCATTTACAACAATAGCAGGCGATTATTACAATGGTGCTGATACCAGTATTAAAGTAATTAATGTATCACCTGCTTTAAAAGATGTTGGTATAGTTCGTATTATTGCTCCGGCCGATGCTGTTTCTTCAGGTTCATCTATTTCTGTAAGTATTACTATCAGAAACTACGGAAGTATTCCTGTTACCTCTGTTCCTGTTGCTTATCAAAGAGGAACTCAACCAGTTGTAAATGAAATATGGACTGGCTCCGCATTGAATATTGGCGATTCTGCAATATTTACTTTCCCAACTGCATTTACAGTTCCATTGGGTAGTTCGTTTGCATTTAGTGCATTTACTAATTTAAGTGGTGATGCTTATCCAATTAACAATAAGATTACAAAATCCATTTCAATTACTTCGATGCCTGCAAATGCGGGAAGTATAACTTCTACTGCTCCTAACGGAGGAAGCAGCGTTTGTTTCCCAATTGGCAGCACTACTCCAATAATTGTTACTTATTCAGTACCTACTATTTCAAATGCTACTAATTACGTATGGAATTATACAGGAACCAATGTAACTTTTAGTGATACTACAACTACAAATTCTGTTGCAATTACATTTGATCCTTCTGCAACCGATGGTTCGCTAACCGTTTATGGTTATAATACCTTAGGAACAGGTGGCACATCTCCAGCATTTGCAATTGATATTATACCTAATTGTACGGTTGGCATTGATGAAGAAATGACAGATATTTTCTGGATGAATCAGAATATGCCTAACCCTGCTAATGGAATTACCAGTATCGAATACAATCTTCCTCAACAGGGTAGTATTGCATTTGAAATCGTAAACATGGTCGGACAAAGTGTATATAACTTCAAAGAAAACAAAACATCAGGTAAACATAGCATTAATCTTAATGCTAAAGAATTACCTGACGGAATCTATTATTATTCATTAACATATAACGGCAAACGTTTGGTTAAGAAAATGATTATAAATAATTAGTTTTAGTTTTTTCATAATAACAGGCTGCTTCGGAAACGGGGCAGCCTTTTTTTTACACATTTTCCGTTTTTATTACCTATGAGTAAATTTTAAGAAAAGAAGGATTCTAAAAATATTTTTTGGCAAACAAGTTAAATAAACCTTAGTCCAAACACATCGTGATGAGAACTTTATAAAGCAATATCAATAGAACTTTAAAAACAATGAAAAATTGAAGTTTAACAAAGAAAATACAACTTTTAGAATTCCCGGATTAATAAGTTGTAAAACATACAGTATAGTCTTATACCCACACTCTTTATTATATTCGCCACTAATTGCACAAATTACACTAATTTTTTAAATAAATTAAAAATAATGAAACGTTATTGTAAATAGCTAATAATAAAACACTAATAAAAATCCTTACGGATTTAAGATAGAGATAAAATTTTAATGATTATTTACCTTAAATCATCAAATGGTTATGTAAAAAAAAGTAGTATCAGCCAATAATACTTGTTTTACTAAGGAAAAGTACTAGGAATGGCCCAAATAAAATCATTTCGATCAATCTGACTACTCAGCTTGACCCAAATAAAATCGTTTAGCTCGATCCGACTACTCAGCTTGACCCAATTAAAATCGTTTTGCTCAATCCGACTACTCGGTATGAGCCAAATAAAATCATTTCTGTCGGGATGCGTATTTTATTTTAAATGCGATTGATTAATTTGAAAAAATCAAACCTTTACTTTTAAATATCAGTATGTTGTTTGTTGAAAATATTTTTGGCAAATCAAAATTTGCATTTGCAACTTGAAATCAACATTAAAATATCAAACCTTTATTTCAAAAAAGAGGAGGCTTTTTTATAAATACCTAAAACCTACATGAGTTATCATTAGCTTTTTATTATTATCTATTTGCAATGTTTTATCTTC
>CAIZXK010000208.1 GCA_903936865.1 uncultured Bacteroidales bacterium
ATACATGGAGTCAAATTGAATTCTTTATCTATAGTTGGGAATTGTATTTTAAAAATAATATAGAAATTGCAAATTTTACTTTAGATAAAAACGATTGGGTAGACTTATTTAATATAGTCTATGTACAACCTGGATATAAATATTGGACTTCTGAAAACAAATGGAATAAACTGTTTAATAATAATGAGCAATTAAGACAATATAATTATAAAAACTTCTAACAACCTTTTATATTAAGATTTTGTTGTATCTTCTTCTCAATTATATTTAAAACTGACTTTGGTTATAAATATAAGAATTACCAAAAAAAAAGCGCTACCAAAATTTATTGATAGAGCTTTTTTAAATTTTTTATTTTTTTTCCTATTATCTTTTCCAATCCGCTCCTTTAATCCAGTCCACTACGAATTTTGCGTTTTCGTATGGAATGCCGGGAATAAATCCATGACCTAAATTGAAAATCCAGTTTTGATTTTTTGAACCAAATTCTACATATTTTTCAAGTTCAATTAGAATAGTTTCTTTATCAGCTAGTAATAATCTTGGATCCAGATTTCCCTGTAAGCCAATTTCAGGATGAACCAATGAACGGGCTTCTGTTATTGAAGTTTGCCAATCTATACTTAGAAAATCGCAATCTTCAGGTTTTATGTGTTTTATGCCATATCCCAATCCTTTAGGCAGAAATATTACGGGAGTTCCAACTGCTTTAATTGCAGCAGAAAGTTTTCTTACGTAAGGCATTACCATATCCAAATATAAATCAGAAGGAATTAAACCTGCATGTGTTTCAAATATTTGAAAAACAGCTATTCCGTGTTTTGCTTGATTAATAGCATATTCTATCGATAATTCAGTAATTGCACTCATTAATTTGTGAGCCAAAACTTTATTTTTATATAACAAAGCAACTGCATCAGGGAAAGTATGATTGGTTCCCAAACCCTGCATCATGTAACAAAGTGTAGTAAATGGAGCACCACAAAATCCGATTAAAGGCGTATTTTCAGGTTTTGTTTTCTGAATTTGATCAATTACATTATATATATAGGTAAGTTTTGAAGCATCAGCTTTTAACATAGCCATCGGATCTTTTACGTCTTTAAGAGCAGTAGCAAATCTGGGACCTGCATCTGTAAAAGTAAGATCCATTCCCAAAGCTTCCGGAATTACCAAAATATCTGAAAACAAAATGGCTGCGTCCACATCCAAATCATATACGGGCAATAAAGTAACTTTAGCTGCCAGTTCTTTGTCGTGCATCAGTTCCGAAAATGTATTTTTCTCACGCATAGCCAAATATGAAGGTAATACTCTTCCAGCCTGACGCATAAACCATACTGGTGGTCGTTCTGTTTTTTCTTCTTTGAGTGTTTTTACAAATATTGAGTTATTCATTTAATTTTCTGATTTATTTTTATATATAACCCTGACAGGGTTTTAAACCCTGTCAGGGTTGTAATAATTTGAGAATTTGTTATTAAACTTTCTTATAATTTTTTTAATGCTTCCAGATTAGCTGCAATAATTGTATCTATATCTTTGTCGCTGTGTGCATAAGAAATAAATAAGCATTCATATTGCGACGGAGCCAGATAAATTCCGCTTTCCAACGACATTTTGAAGAATCTAGCATATTTATCAGCATCCGATTTCATAGCTTCATCAAAATTTGTGATTTGTTTTTCATCGCTGAAGAAGAAAGTCATCATAGAACCCACGCGATTGATAAGGCCTTTAACACCAGTTATTTCCATATTTTTAAGGATGCCGGCTTCCAGTTTGGCAGCTTTGCGTTCCAATTCTGAATAAAAATCAGGTGTATCTCTTATTAGTTTTAACATAGCAATTCCAGCAGACATGGCCAGTGGATTTCCCGACAAAGTACCAGCTTGATAAACAGGACCTATTGGAGCAAGCATATCCATAATTTCTTTTTTACCTCCGTAAGCACCAACAGGAAGACCACCCCCAATAATCTTACCTAATGTTGTAATGTCGGGCATTACATTATAAATTTCCTGAGCACCACCTTTTGCCAGACGGAATCCTGTAATCACTTCGTCAAAAATCAAGACAGCACCATATTGATTGCAAATTTCACGTAATCCTTGTAAAAATCCTTTAGTTGGAAGCACAACGCCCATATTTCCGGCAACAGCTTCTACAATAATTGCAGCTATTTCATTGCCTTTTTGCTCAAACAAAGCTCTTACAGAATCCAGATTATTGTAATCTGCTATCAATGTATCTTTTGCATTACTTGCAGTAACTCCCGGACTATCAGGTAAACCAAGTGTAATTGCACCGCTTCCTGCTTTGATTAGGAAACTATCGCCATGACCATGAAAATTTCCGGCAAATTTAACAATACAGTCTCTTTTGGTATAACCACGTGCAAGTCTTATTGCACTCATTGTAGCTTCGGTACCTGAGTTTACCATACGTACTTTTTCAACTGAAGGAACCATATCAACAATAAGCTGAGCCATTTCGGTTTCTAATTCAGTTGGTGCACCATAACTGGTTCCTCTTTGTGCCGCTTCATTAATGGCATTTAATATATTATCATGAGCGTGTCCGAAAATCAATGGACCCCATGAAGAAACAAAATCAATGTATTTATTACCATCAATATCAGTAATATAAGCTCCTTTTCCTTTTGCTATAAAAACAGGGTTTAATTTTACACTTTTAAAAGCCCTTACAGGTGAGTTTACTCCTCCCGGAATGATTTCCTGAGCTTTTTTAAATGCTTCTATACTATTTGTAAATTGCATGTTTACGTTTTTTTTTTGTATATTTTTTTTTGTGCTTTGAATACTTAAAATTAATTTAAAAAAAGTTTGTTAACTTTATGTATTCAAAATACTTGAGACCTTTTATTTCAGTTTATTTAGAAGATTTGCTGCTTCAACAGCATGATATGTAATAATAATATCAGCACCAGCTCTTTTAATAGAAGTTAAGACTTCCATCATTACTCTATCGCCATCTATCCAATCATTTTTTGCAGCTGCTTTAATCATGGAAAATTCACCACTTACATTATAAGCAGCAACTGGCATATTAAATTCAGTTTTAACTCTGTAAATAACATCAAGATAACTTAGTGCTGGTTTAACCATTACAATATCAGCACCTTCTTCAATATCAGCTTTAACTTCGCGCATTGCTTCATTACTATTAGCTGGATTCATTTGATAAGTAGCTCTGTTTCCAAATTTGGGTGCACTTTCTGCAGCTTCTCTAAATGGACCGTAAAATCCTGAAGCATATTTTGCAGAGTATGACATAATTGGAATTTTTTCAAACTTATTTATATCTAATTGTTCACGGATTTTCGCAACTCTACCGTCCATCATATCACTAGGAGCAATCATATCAGCACCAGCTTCTGCCAATGAAACAGATTGTTTCGCCAATGTAATCAATGTTAAGTCATTATCAACATCACCATCAATTATGGTACCGCAATGTCCGTGAACTGTATATTCGCAGTTGCAAACATCAGCAATGATATACATATCAGGAATAACCTTTTTGATTGCTCTAATAGCTTGCTGAACAATACCATTGTGTTCGCAGGCAACACTGCCATCTTCATCTTTATGCTCAGGAATACCAAAAA
>CAIZXK010000209.1 GCA_903936865.1 uncultured Bacteroidales bacterium
AAACCGAAGTAAATCTTTGTATTTTACACCCAGATAAAAAGGAGAAAGGCTATCTTTTAAAAAGCGTTCAACTTTAAGTGCGGTTTCTTCTTTTATTCCAGTAACTCCCAACGAAAATTTGGCTTCTACAGAAAGGATTTTAAGTGGGCTGATAACTTTTTTGTAAACTTCACGTGTTGAATTGAATAAACGCATTTGTTCACCTAATAATACTGAAACAATAAGTCGTGGTTCAACATTACATACTTTTGCAGCACTATCAATCATAGCAGAATCTTTGATAACCGACAGTTTAAAGTCGTCCCACTCCATTATATTCATCCATTCAAAAATATTTTCACCATGATTGGTAGCTTTTATTTCATCTTTCTGATTTTGCGAAATGGCATTTAGTTTGTCTTGAAACTCTTTGTTTTCCTGCATGCGGATATTAATGGCATCAAACATTTTTTCGGCTATTGATATATTCTGATGTTGTTGCCATGCATCATGCAGGAGTTTTGCATTTTCGGGAAAGTACTGATTAAGCAAGCGTAGTTTCTGATAATACAAAGCCAGTTTTGAAATATCGGTAAGTGAGGTATCTTTTTGAAGCAAAGTATAATCTTTTTCACTGTTTTTCTGAAAGTAGCGATCGTTGTAATCAACCGCACCGGGGTCGTTGAAAAGGTGTAATTTGATAGCAAAAAATGAAGAAGTGAGCACAAAGCCAATGAGTGCAAACAACAAAACAACTGTTAGGGTAGTTATCCGTAAAACCTTGTTATTTTTAAGTTTATTCAGCATATTTTTATTTAAAATAGTGAGCAAAAATACTATTTTTAATAATAGAAAAAAAAGGATTTTTGAAAAAAAGCGAAAGCTAAGTTTTATATCGTTTTATTTCTTTAGAAATAAATGCAAATTGTTGATATGTAATTTTATAATTAAATAAACAAAAGGAATATAAATGTTTTTTAGATAGTAGATTCATTTAAAGTGATATTAAATATTAGTAAAGGATTAAAAATCATTACTAATAAATTATTTATAATCACTGTGGTAAATAACTTTGGATTATTCAATATTCTTAAGTATAGTAATATTAAGAGATTAAAGCAATTGGCTGTTTTGCTAACCTGTTTTATATCAACAGTATATCAATAATTAATTTTCATTATCTGATTTAATAATTTTTTTTGAACTCGCTGATTAAAGAATTTATAAATTAACTTACCATCAAGTTATAATTTTCTTAATAGTTTATTATTTCAATATTCCTGATTATCTAATTATAATTTTTTGAGTTGATATTATTTTATCATTAATTAAGATTTTAGAAAAATAGATTCCTTTTTTAAGATGTCTTAAATCAATTGATTGATTATTGTCAGTTAAAGCAATATTTATTATTTCTTCACCAAATATAGTATAGAGCTTAAAAAAAGATTTTGTAGAATTGCTGAAATTGTTGGTAATATTTATTTTACCGAATGTTGGATTTGGATAAATAACTACTTCATTTCTGTCATTCGATTCATTTACTGATGTGTTACAAATAACTAGATTTAATCGTTTCCATATTTCATTATTTAATGTAAAAGGAACATCTCCAGTGCCCGGCATATCTCCCATTCTTATAAATACCAAATTTTGAGAAGGTACAACATTTATAATCTGTCCATTTTTCCCTAATGCAGCTATCATATCAGGAGGTCCATCCGGACAAATAGAAAAAGGAAACACAAGTTGAGTTTCAGGAACCATACAACTTGTTTTACCATTTAACCACCATAAATAACCATAAGACAAATTTATATTTTGAGAAGTATTAGTCATCTGATTAAAATAATTGGTATCAGTAAGTATTTGATTTCCATTCCATTTACCTTTATTTAATATTAGCAAACCAAAGCGGGCCATACTTCTTGGTGTGGTTATTAATAGATTATCATAATCCATCGGAAAAAAAGCTCCATTCATTCCAATTGGATTGCGAAGCTTGTTTAAATATAAAGCGTTAAGTGTTTGCCCTGTTGCATTTTGTAAAACCTTATCAAGTAATGTATAAGGAGCATTATGATAAGCCCATCTTGTTCCTGCATCTGCTTTATAAATAAGACAACTATCAAGTGTACAATGGTTATCAGCAACTTCGTCATCCAAACCGCTTGTCATAGTAAGTTGATGTTGGATTGTAATTTTCTTTTCCTGTTCCGTTGAGCAATTTGTCCAGCCAATTCCTAAATATAATGTAGAAGTGTCTGATAAGGAAAGTTTTCCTTCCTGTTGAGCAATTCCAACCAAAAAGGAAGTTACAGTTTTTGCAGCAGATGCCCAATACCATAAACTATCTTTTTCAAAACCATCAAAATATTTTTCCAGAACTATCTTTCCATCTTTTAAAACAATAAATGATTTGGAATTAATACTATCCAGATAATTATATAAATTATTTATTTCTGAAGTACACCAACCCAATGATGTTGCGGATAAAGTATCCCAATCTGAACTTCCGTTTGGTGGAAAATATAAATTTTGTGCTTCTGTTTTTATATTTGCAATAAAAAAAATGATTATTAAATAAAAAATCTT
>CAIZXK010000210.1 GCA_903936865.1 uncultured Bacteroidales bacterium
CATTTTTCCTTTTCAAACGTAATTTCTTTTTCCATTTTTTAAAAATTAATCATATCTATAAGTTCGTCAATACTAAAAGGCTTTTCTAAAATGCCATGTAATTTAAATCCACTCGCTATATTCAGATAATCACGGGCTGAAATTCTTCCACCTCCTGAAATAGCTATTATTTTAATATCAGTGAAATGAGTTTGCAAATATTCAATAACCTCAATCCCATCAATAGCTGGCATTAAAATATCAGTAATTACAATATCATATTTATCAAGCTTCAGAATTGATAATGCGGTTTGCCAGCTATTAGCCGTTGATATTTCAATGTTTCTAAGTTGCAACATTTGCTTTATTCCATCAAGAAATGCAATTTCGTCATCAATCAATAATATTTTCCTGTTCATAAATAATCGGTAAATTAATTTTTACTTTTATTCCCAAATCCAATTCAGATTCAACTTCGATAAACCCATTATGATTATTAATTAACTCTGAAACCAAAGCCCATTTTTTATCCATACTTATTCGCAATGGCTTGTAATTCTTTTTATTTACATTTCCACCATTTAAAATGTGATTATTTAAAAATACGCTCTCATTATCTATACTTATTTCTGCATAATTCAAATTCGTTTTATTTTGTTTTTTCAATTTAAGGCTAATATTTATTATCCCATTATAATTTATTCGTTTACAAATTATATTGAAAATGACAATCAAACAGCGTTGAATTTCACGTGAATTGCATATAACTTTACCACATTTCTCCAAATCTACATAAAAATCAATTGTATTGGGATAAGTAGGTTTAATAAACTCCAATGCTACATCAAGAACCAATTTAATGTCTTTTGATTGCATTTTTACAATTTGTTCATCACCAATTGTTAAAATACTATTTATCATTTTCTTACCTCTTAATGTGGCTGAATTAACCTCTTCAAAACATTTTTCAGGATTCTGTTTATTTTTAATGCTTTCAGAAGCTAAATCATTATATATCTGAATAATTTGTAATATATTATTAAAATCATGAACAATACTACTTGCTTTTTTGCCTATCAAGATAAGCTTTTCATTTTGCTTAAGTTCTGTTGCGACTTTGTCCTCTTCTTTTAATTCGCTTACTATTGGATTATAAGTTATTACCTCATTATTTAATGTACTAATAAGAGATGGTTTGCTTATTTCAACCGGTATATTATTAAATTTTTGTTTTTTAGCAAAAAAGTCTATTTCCAGCAGTTTCCTTTCTGTTATGTCTGTCTGTTTTCCAAGCATTATGAGTGGCTCACCCTGCTTATTTTTTTTATATATTTTTGCATTGTTTAAAATCCAGATGTAACTTCCACTTTTTGTCAACATTCTATATTCTGAAGAGAATTCTTTCGTTTTGTTTTTAAAATATTGATTTAAGTTTGTAATTACATTTCTCTTATCCTCCGGATGTATCGCTTTTAGCCAGCTACTAAAGGTTTTGTTAATCTCCTCCATTTTATAACCAAGCATATCAGCTAATTTTTTGCTTATTTTTATCTCATCGGTTTTTATATTCCAATCCCAATACCCCTCTTTTCCTATATCCGACAAAAAATCCAAATAATTTTCATTCTCAAGCAGCGTTTTTTTATTTTTTCTATCCTCATTTATTTCTTCAAAACTAAAAAACAATGAAGTCTTATTTTTTGATTCAATAATATAAGCCTCGAACGAAACTGTATGCTTCTGATTATTAGATCTTATTACATATTCATCTTTTTTAATATTCCCGCTTTCAATAATTTCTTTTTTAAAATTGCTCCAGATTCTTTTATTAAAAATCTTTAAATCCATAAAATTTTTCCCTTGAATCCTATATTGTTCAAAGCCAAAAAATTCAAGAAAAGCTTTATTCACGTCCATTAATTCACCTGTACCAAAATCATTGATAGACATAGCTTTATCAGAAGAATGAAAAAAATTGATGAACTTTTGCTCTATCATTTTTAAATCATTTTCATATTTTTGCTTTTCCTTTATATCTTTACTTGTAACTAAATATACTTTTTCCGAATTCATGGTTGATTCTTTTATTTCTGTTTCTACAGAAATTTTCTTTCCATTTTCTGTAAACATCGGGATTTGAAACAACTCTGATTGTTTTATGCTGCTTTCATTTAGCATTCGATTTATTTTAGCTCTGTCTTTTTGCTGATATAAACTCAGAATACTTTTTCCTGTTACATCTAAATTATTGAACTTAAATTCATTAATTATTTTCTTGTTTAATTTAATGATTTTATAATCTTTATTTAATAAAATTAAATAATCTTCTTTGTTATCAAAAATAAACTCAAAAAGCTCATCATCAATTTCATAATCTGAAAACCTTATGCTAAAATATGTATTTCTTAAAAGGATAATTTTTTCAAAAGTAAAATTATAAAACTTAAATGTCTTGTTATCAATATTCAAAATCAAGTGATCTATTGTACTCTTTTTATCAAAGTTCTTTATAAAAACTCGGGGGTTTTTATTTATTTTATTTGATAAATCAATAAGATCTAAAAAGTATTCATTATGTAAACCGGAAACATTAATGCCAATACTTTCTATATTTTCATCAATATAGATAATCTGAAGTCTTTTGTTGAGTATAAGGCTATAATTCATTTTTTTCCAATTAAAAATTCCATTAAACTTTTTAAGTTGCTGATATTACATACTTTGACAAAATCATATTTATTCACATAACATTTTAAACCATCAATTGATTAAACTTTTGCAAGAAAAACATTGTAAAGGTTTAAAGAACTATTGAAATAAATATTCCGGTATAAATACCGGAATAATTTATCAACCATTAAAATTTATTATGAAAATTTACATTCATATTAATCAATATTTATGCCAATAAGTTAAATCATTTACTATCAACACAAAACATAAAATTTGTATAAAAAAAACTTACGATTTTGTAATGTATTGTTAATATTATAATTACTGAGTATTTTAGGCTGAAATCGGTAAAAAACTCAAAAAAAACATTACGAAAACGTAATTTTATTTACGAAAACGTAAGATCTTTTTTCATTACATCTGCGATTTGTAATTCAGGTTAAAATCCAATAATACCGAAACGAACTAATTTATAAATCACCTTATATCCGCACGCTTTATTATATTCGCCACTAATTGCACTAATTTCACTAATTTTTAAAAAAAATTACAATGATGATACGGTATTGTATACAGCTAATCCTTAAATCCGCAAATAAAAAATTTATTGCCCGCAAATTACACGAATACTTCGACTTCGCTCAGTACAAGTTATGCGAATTTTATAAAATAATTAAATGTCAGCAAAAATCCATAACTATCATTTAATAAAGCACTAATAAAAATCCTTGCGGATTTTAGGAATCACGTTGGTAAAACAACTAATTACCAATAAAAACATGCGGAAACAAAACAGCAATTCATACTTCTTACAACTTATATTTCAGCATTCGCCTAAGTAAAGATTGTACTGTTATATTAAGCAGTTTCGCTGCTTTTGTTTTATTGTTTTCCGATTGTTTTAATGCATTTACAATAAGATACTTTTCATTTAATTCCAGATCAAGAATTGGCATTATCAACTCAGTAGGTTTACTCTGATTATCGGAGAAATCGAATGAATTATCAAATATATGTTCTTTAAGAATTACGTCTCCCGTACAAAGTATAACAGCACGTTCGATAAAATTCTTCAATTGCCTTACATTGCCCGGAAAAGGATATGTCAATAGCAAAGATATTGCCGTATCGTCAATACTTTTTATTTTTTTATTAAACTTATCCGAAAACTCGTTTAAAAACAAAAAGCTTAACTCAACAATATCATCTTTTCTGTTTCGTAAAGGAGGTAATGCTATTTCAAAAGTGTTTAATCTATAAAAAAGATCTTCCCTGAATTTACCTTCTTCTATTAATTCGGAAATATTTTTATTGGTTGCCGATATAATCCGTACATCAATATCGATGTTATTGGTAGCTCCCAATCTTGTAACTTTTTTATCTTCGAGTATCCGTAATAATTTCGATTGCAAAAACATGGGCATATCTCCTATTTCATCAAGAAACAGTGTTCCTTTGTCGGCAATTTCAAACCAGCCTTTTTTATCGTGATTTGCTCCGGTAAATGCACCCTTATTATATCCAAAAAATTCACTTTCAAATAAATGATCGGGTATTGCTGAACAATTGTAAGCACTAAAAATTTGTTTGTTTCTTGTGCTTAAAGCATGTATTTGTTTTGCAACCAATTCTTTCCCTGTTCCGGTTTCACCCGAAATCAAGATGGTTGTATTATCCGTATTCGATACGTTTTCAATTAAAGATTTAATTCTGCTTATTTCATTACTATTTCCTTTTATTAAATTAGTGTTTTTGGCATTAACTATATTTTCGAGCTTTTTTATCTTTTCTTTTGCAGAATTCAGCTTTTCCTTTATTTCGATATAACGTTTGGTTTTTTCTATAGCATTTTTAATAGAAACCAAATCGAATGGTTTAGTGAAATAATCAAATGCTCCATATCTTAATGCTTCAACTACGGTTTCCACATCCCCATGTCCGGATATTATTATTATTTCTATGTCTGAATTTATCTTCTTTATTTTTTTCAACACCTCAATACCCGATTCCTGAGGCAATTTTACATCAATAATAGCAATATCGATGTGTTCATTTTTTACAATTTTATACGCTTCGGATGGCATTGATGCAACAACCGGAATTAATCCGGATATGGTCTTTATAAAAAATTCCAATCCTTCGCGTATTGACTTTTCGTCGTCAAGAATCAATACTTTTATGATTTCGTTTGCTGACATAAACTTATATATTAACTTAAATCTCTATTTTTCAGGAAATTTTATTGTTATCGTTGTACCATCATTTATATTACTATCAATAATTAACAAGCAATCGAAGTTATCTAAAATGATTTTACAGATTATAAGTCCCAATCCACTTCCCTGTTGCTCATATATATTTCTGTCGAATTGAATAAAGGCTCCTATCTTTTCCATACTATTCTGTGGAAATATTCTTCCAAAGTTATGAACTGTCAATTCAAAAAAACCATCCTCTGATTTACTGCTTATTGTTACCTTTTCTCCTGTAGATGAGAACTTAAAAGCATTTTCGACTAATTCCTTAATTAATATGGCAAACTCATCTTCAC
>CAIZXK010000211.1 GCA_903936865.1 uncultured Bacteroidales bacterium
ATTGTTATTACCTGTCCATTTCTAAATCCTGTTCCTTATCATTGTTCTGCTCTCTGATTTCATTTAGTTCATCCATTCGATTGGTGGTAGTATCCGCTTCCTGATTTTCTGGTGTAACATTTTTTGAATCTGATTTTGTGTTTTCCTGATTATGCTCGTCGGATAACTTTTCTGATTTATCTTGCTTGTTATCTTTATTTTTCTGAGTGTTTTTGGCATCCATTTCATTTTCAATTTTGGTATATTTAGCTTTTTGTTCCTGTTTTAATACTTCTTGTTTCCTGAGTTTTTCTTCTTTATTTTCCCTAAGCTTTTTGATATCTGAATTTCTCTGTGGAGTGGCTTTCTGTTCGGTTTTTTTTAACTGATTTATTTTTGCTAAACGTGTCATCTGAGCTATTTCTGCTAATTGTTTCCCGTTATTTCTGAATTCTTTTTTTAATATGTGCAGGTCTTTGAGGTTAGCATATATCTGATTTCCAAGAGAGTCAGTTGCTGTATAGATATATTTATTTTCTTCTTTGCAGAAGCTTTTGCTAATATATCCAATAGCTAACCATTTCTTTATAACCTGCTCTTCGCTTTTGTCTTCTACTTTTTGTTCAATTTTAATGGAATACTGTCCTGCGTAAGCCTGAGGGTATTCGATGAATCTGGTGTCGTTTCTGAATTTAAACATGATTTTAAGTTTTAAATGAATACTATTTTTATTTATTTTTGCATTAGTGTTGCATCATAGCTCCACGATTTATTTTTGCAATATTGACTTTAAATTGTTTTAATTTTCTGTTTGCATTATTAAGTCGCAACTTTATTTCTTTATTACAATCTGATTTACGATTACTTTATGCTTCATTTACATCATGCAAGCGTAAATTATTTGCAAATATCATATTGATTCATTTTGTAAAAGGAGAATGTGTGCATGCAGGGTAACTTAGTTCTAAGTTTTAATCGGATTTGGTATGGAAGTAAGTCTAAGATTTTATATTACAACGTGAAGTACTTATTATTGCTAAAGCCTGAAATGTGGCTAAATTCATTATTGATAAAAGGGCAAAACCAAAAAACAAAGGAATTTGGGCAAATTCCGTTTACAGACCATAGGAATTTAGGTAAATAATTTTGTTGTGCAAAAATTATTTTGTATTTTTGTATTTTCTAAAATATAAACGAGTGTGGAAAAGTATATAAACAGAGCAATTAAGGATGCTTTTTTAAAAAAGATGACACCAAATAAAGTTTTATTGTTATTAGGTGCAAGAAGAGTTGGTAAAACCTCTTTTATAGAACATTTTATAAATGATAATATAAAAGAACCGGTACTTGAACTTTATGGGGAAGATATGTCAACAGCAGAAATCCTTAAGCAACGTACAGTTGAAAATTATAAAAGGTTAATGGGAAAACATAAAGTTCTCATTATTGATGAAGCTCAAAAAATTCAGGATATTGGTCAGATATTAAAATTGATGGTTGATAAAATTGATGGAATTAAGATTATTGCAACAGGTTCATCGGTATTTGATCTGGCTAATCAATTGGGAGAACCCTTAACAGGAAGAAAAGTAACATTTAATCTTTATCCTCTGGCACAGATGGAATATTCAGAAGAGGAAAACTTAGTACAAACAAAATCATTATTAGAAGAACGATTAATTTATGGAAACTATCCAGAGTTGTTAAAATATGATAGTTATGAAGAAAAAGCAGCTTATTTAAATGAATTGGTAAATTCATACCTATTAAAAGACATACTGGAACATGATGGAATTAAAAACTCGGCAAAATTGATAAACCTGCTACGATTATTAGCATTTCAGATTGGGAAAGAAGTTTCATTGGAAGAATTAGGAAGACAGCTGGGAATGAGCAGAAGCTCCGTTGAAAGATACCTGGATTTATTATCAAAGGTTTTTGTTATTTATAAGGTATCAGGATTCAGCCGAAACTTAAGGAAAGAAATTACCAAAACAAGCCGATGGTATTTTTATGATAATGGAATAAGAAATACCTTGATTGCAAATTTTAATCCAATAGCACTAAGAAATGATATAGGAGAGTTATGGGAAAATTATTTATTGTCGGAGAGAATAAAATATCAGCAGTATTCTGGAATGATTGTTAACAATTACTTTTGGCGAACCTATTATCAGCAAGAGATTGATTGGATAGAAGAACGTGAAGGAAATTTATTTGCTTATGAGATTAAATGGAAAGATAAGAAAGTAAAAGTTCCAAGTGCATGGAAAGATGCTTATCCTGACAGTGAATATTCAGTAATCTCGCAGGATAATTATTTGAATTTTATCACGAGACCTATTGAGTAAAACTTGAGGCAATAATTGATAATATAAGAAGTAATTTATTTATTTGAATAATCAATGTAATTTAATAATAATTGATGGAAATTAAGGTAAAATTTAAGGAATAATTTTGCAAAAAATTAGATGCAGAAATGGAGTGCAGAAAAATGTAAAAAAATGTCAATTTTTGCAGCAAAATGCAGTTGTAATTAACTGATATACAGCAATAAAATATTTCATTTATGGGACTTAAAATCCTGTGACCATTGCGGTCGTGCGGGTTCAAGTCCCGCCCGGGGTACGGAAAGCTCAACAAGAAATTGTTGGGCTTTTTTGTTTTCTCTAAAGGGAATATTTTATTTAGATAAATCCGAAAAATCTTTAAATTCTGATTAAATTGATAACTCTTGTCCGATTCTAATTAACCTCTTTTAGTACATGACAAAAAATTTAACACGATGATAATCAGTTAATTGTGTGTTAAATATTTGTATAAATGACTGATATTCATTTGTTTAGCAAATTATTTACCAGATGATTTGTCTAAAAATGAACACCA
>CAIZXK010000212.1 GCA_903936865.1 uncultured Bacteroidales bacterium
TCATCCACAGAACTTAATTTTTTACTTCAAAATCTGCAATCAATAGTTTATCTGGAAGATACACTTGGTAATGTAATTCAAAATATAAGCAATAATCCAATATTTACGTTAATACCATATCAAAATAATAGTATTTACAAATTTATTCTCAGATTTGATGCTTCTAATTCAATTAATGATGCTGAAATAAATGATGTTTTTATTGTTTACAGTATGGGTAATGAGATTTTTTTCAATAGTAACGAAAGAATGAAAGAGTTTTATATTTATGATTTATCTGGAAGGGAAATCCTTAAATCTAACTTAGGCAATGTAATGAGCAAATGGATTAAAACAACTTTAAATACATCGTATTATATTGTAAAAGTAATTTCAGATAAACATGTCTATAACAAAAAAGTATTTATTAAAAATAATTAAATACGTTTTAAGTAAACAATACTCCGTAAAACTATTATAAGTAGCGGATATTGCGAATGTTGAAGAAGATTCATTTATTTTATAGTATATTAATAATTAATCGATTAAATCAAAGTAATATAAAACCTTGTCAAAGTTTAACGGAATTTTAAATAGAGTCATCCGATCAATATAGAATAAAGTTATTTTATTAATTCTATTAATCATCGGATGACTTTATATACTAATGGAATTGAGAAAATTACAGTTTCTCTGAACTGTATTTATCTTCTCTGATTTTAGCTTTTTTTATCCATTCGGGAATTACTTTATTTTTGAATTCCTGTTTTTCTTTTATTAGTTTTTCCATATCCAGTCCAATATACTTCTGAGCTTTGGCTTTTGTTGAAATGTCAGGATAATCAATAACTTTTGTAACTCCATGGCTTGCCAGTATTCTTGATAAAAGTAAACGTGCTTCCTGCGATTTTTCCATTGAAGTACTTAACATTTTCATGCTTTCCAACGGTGCATGAAATGCATTTCCATGACCTGCAGCTGTATAATCCCATCTCCATTGAGCATGTCGTATCAATGTTAATACAGGTTTCATTTCTGTTTCAGAAGCACCTGCATCCCATGCAGCTTTTGCTTCAACGTGTGCTCTTACTAAAAATTCTTCTGCTTTATCCCGAATAAAAGAAACTTTTTTCTGTCGCTCATATACATTGTTTCTCAGAGTTTCTTCACTTTCGCGATGGCAAACCTGACATGTATTGGCGATATTGTTCAATGGACTTTGAATATGGTGATCGGTAAATTTAACGCCACCTTCACTCCGATAAGGCATGTGGCAATCAGCACAAGCCAACCCTCTTTGTCCATGAATTCCCATTTTGAATATTTCAAAATCAGGATGTTGGGCTTTTAGCATAGGTGCTCGGCTTAATCCATGTTTCCAATCACTAAAATCATAAGAGTCATAGTAACTCTCAACAGAATCAACATCAGTGCCTTTGTCCCATGGAAAAGTAAGATATTTGCCATCGCCTTTAAAATAATATTCAACATGGCATTGAGCACAAACCAATGAACGCATTTCTTGCTGAGTAGATTTGGTTATATCCTTTCCTTGTCTTTCAAAAGCTTCAATTAATGCCGGGCGGGAAATGCGTAAATTCATTGTTTTAGCATCATGGCAATCAGCACATCCAATAAAATTTACAATCTCATGTCCTTTTGAAGCCCAGTTTCCTTTATAAAACATTGATATACCTTCTTTATTCATCATTCTGGGTACATCTGGACTTTTGCAGGTCCAGCAAGTATTAGGCATTTTTCCCGCTTTGCTGTCCATAGGTGCTTCTGTTCTTAATGTATTTCTTATATCGTCAATGGCATAAAAATGTCCGCGAGGTTGGCTATAATCTTTTGAAAACGGATAACCTGCCCATAAAACAACCAATTTAGGATCAAGTTCGAGCATATCAATTTGTGCATTTCCATTATACATACTTCTAAAAGATGTATCTGCTGTTTTTAAATAAGTTTCATACTCACGCTGAAAATTACCACCCCATATATCATTACGAGGTTCCCATTGTGATATAATCTTGGAGGGTTTGTAGGCATATATTGCTTCAGCTCTTCTTTCTATAATGCTTGAAGCTAATAATCCCAATAAGAAAACAATAATAACAGTTGCAAAAAACAACAACCAACCCATATAAGGTTTCTCTTTAATTATTTGTGTAATTGATTTCATATATATAATAAGGTATTAAATTATTTTTCCGTTTTTTCTTTTTTCATTAAATTGCTTAACCATTTGGGAACAGGACTTTCCAGCAAAGGGATTCTTGCATTTGGTGTGCTCGACAAACTATTTACTTTACCATGAGGAACTTCTCTATGACATTCCCAGCAATAGCGCTCATTTTCATTTTCTTTTTCATATTCATATTGATTGCCTACTATAGAAGTAACTCTATCTTTATTAATTAAGTGTTTATGACAACGTTCACAGTTTTTCTGAACAGCTTTTTTGCTTACTTCTTTAATTTGTATTACTTGAGGTTCGCCACGTAATGTAAAGATAGCTGCATGTCGCATACCATCCTTTGCTTTAAAATAATACTTGTTAAATATATTATTATGAGGTACATGGCAATCATTGCAATTTGCATATTCCCGATGCGAACTATGACTCCATGTGGCATATTGTGGCGACATAATATGACAATTTACACATGTTTCTGGGTTTTCACCCAGATAGGATGAAAATTTTGAAATATAAACAGCATAAAGTAAAAATCCAAAAAATATTGCTAACATGAATATTACAGGTATTTTCCATTTATCAGGAGGTGTAAAAAACTGAATTATTATTTTCATAGAAAAGTTATTTAAGTATTCTGATACCATTTTTCAAAATTAATATATTTTTTTTCAATCTTATAAAATATTTTTGATAAAACATTAATTTATAAAGATTCTAAA
>CAIZXK010000213.1 GCA_903936865.1 uncultured Bacteroidales bacterium
GTAATATAAACAAAACCAAAGAGTGTTTTTTGATAAATTATTTTTTGTCAAAAAAAATAACTATATGTTAAAATAACTGATTATAAGGATTTTGTAAATTGTAATCTAATTTAAAAAATTAATCTTTTAATTAAAATATTTTCGTCATTTTCATTTTTTAAAAACCCCATTTTTTTTAAATATTTTGAATGAGATTTTGAATAAGTTTGGCTACAAAGCTTTTCGTATCCGAGTTTAGAAAAATAGTATAGATTATTTTTATATAAAAATTTTCCCGGTTTTTGATCACGATATTGAGGAATAACAAAATCTAACCCTATTTTCAACGTTTTGGGATTTTCTTCATGAGCCAAAACTACACCAGCAACTGACATATTACAAAGAATTAATATGCTTAGTTTATTTAGTTCTGGTTTAAAAGTAAATCCTGGGAAAAACTGTTCAATATCCTTTTTATGAAAATCAACAAAAGCTTCTAAATAATTATTATTGCTATTAACTTCCAAAAGCGTGAAATAGTCTTTATTAGCATACATTTTTATTAGATAATATATATCGATGAAAACTATAAATCCATTAAGCATTGCAACGGGAAATGCATTAATAATAAATCCGTATATAGAAAATAATGCTGCACCAAAAAGATTAATCCATCTTAATTTTTGTATTGAGTTCATTAGCATCGAAGTAGCAATTACTATTGATGCTATATATCCTATATATTGATGCATAATTTATTTTTTTATTTTTTTTACTTACCAGTTTATTGATTGCCTTAAAACAGGCATTGTCATACATCGTGCACCACCTCCACCTCTTGGAAGTTCTGATCCATCAAGCGTTACAACAAATTTTGAATAATCGCTCATTTCTTTTTTCCCTTTTAGTATATCTCTTGCTTTAAGTACTTCAAAACCATTTTTATTCAACTCTTCAATAGTATAACTATTTCTTGCATACCCCATTACTTTGCCTGGTCCTAGTGCAAAAAAGTTAGCTCCACTATGCCATTGTTCTCTTTGTTGAATCCATAAATCTTCGGAAATACCACATATTAATGGTTTTAAATTGAAATTAAGAACTGAAAGTGCTTCCATTAAATTATTCCTATATCTGATAAAATTTACATTCCCATTTTCAATCTTAATATGAACTGTTTGATATTTACTGTGGTGGGCAATCAAAGGTTCGTATATCATGCATTTATCCATATCCAAAAAAGTGAATACCATATCCAGATGAATAAAAGATTCAGGTTTGTATGGAAGTTCCTGAACAACAATATTCATCGTAGTTTTATTTTCTTTGAATCGTTCAATTAAAAAATCAACTGCTTTGGAACTTGAACGGCTTCCTAAACCAATAAGAATTACATCATCCCGGGCAATTAATACATCGCCGCCTTCAATTGTAATTTCAGAATCGTAATCCCTGTAATTTAAAGGATTAATAGTTTTGGCACTTACTGTAGAGCTATGATCAAATATTGTTTCCATTATTATTGCTTCACGAGCTCTTACAATATTTGCCATTTTACTAATCAATACATTATTATACATTGAAATAGAAGAATCACGCATGTAAAAGAAATTATGCAATGATCGTAATGAATATCTTTCCTGACTCAGAAAGTTGGTAAGATTGTCTTTTTTCATTTCAACACCTTCTATCATAGCTGTTGCAAAATCTTCATTATTAAGGCTTAATAAATCTTCAAGCACATGATTTGCCTTTTCATTAGCACAAACTTTATTTGCTAATTCTTTTTTGACATTTTCGCTTTGAATTGCTTCTATTAGTAAATCCTTAACTTCGAAAACGGTTGTGTATTTTTTGAGAATTCCTTTAAACTCACAATATTCCTTTGTTGCAACAGTTAAATTTAGTATATCGCTATATAGAGCTCTTTCAGCATTTTGGGGAGTCATATTTTCAATTTCACTTCCTGGATGATGGACTATAACTCCTTGTAGTTCTCCTATTTCGGAAAAAACATTTACTTTCATTTACAATTTTTTTTGCAAAAATAGTGTTTTTTTAGCAATTTTACAAATCTGGATTGTGAATGTATTGCGTAAAACATGGAAATACAGATAATTATAATTGATTTGTTGTTTGTTGGAATGGTTTATATGATATTACTAAGTAATTGGATTAGATTTAACTAACCAAGTAGTCATTTATTTAAATTTTTGAGGAAAGAGATATTAAAAAATAGAAATTTTAAAATTGTAAGATATTAAAAAAATGCAGTTAAGCAATGAAAAAAATAAAGTCAGGTTTCATTTAAATACTTCATTTAATAGTTTGTAGATTAATAATTTGTTATTTCATTGGTACAAACTCAAACTTTTCAATTATGACAATTTCTTCCTTTTTTTCAATAAGTGGATTTGCTCTGAAAAGCCATAAATTTATATGAATTTTTTCATTAGCAGGAGAAGGTCTGAAATCATTTTTATAACTCCATGACTGATAGGGTTTTTTATTGTAAAGAGCGTTTTTGAAATGCCCTTCATAGCTTGCAAAATAAATACTATCTTTATTTCTTAAAATAATATGAGTTGATTTAATCAAATTCTTCTCAACCAGAAATTTAAAAGAATTGAATTCGTTTTGGTTTTTATGTATAACATATTGTGCGTTGGTCGTATTTTCATTTCCCCATTTAGAAAATTCAATATCAATTTCATTATAATGAGGTTTTTGTTTATTATCGTAAGTAAAAAGACCTAAAACAACATTCTTATCCAATTTATCAAGTTTCGTAGTTATAAAAAATTCGTAATATCCATATCCAAAGTGTTGTTTTGAAATTATTTCTGCACAATTCCACCTTTCATTCTGTTTTGAAATTCTAAGATTTAATTGACCTTGGTTATTTACCCAAACATTTTCTGTACTCGAAGAAAAAAAATTATTTCCCGGACCAACTCTTTTTGTGGTGTTTTTTATATTCCATTCATATCCGGAAAATGACACAGAATTTTTTAAATTTGTTTCATTTCGGGTTATTTTACTTTTAGGTGGAGCACATGAAACTAGAATTGTCAGGCAAAATAAAAGTAAAAATAGAAAATGATTATTTTGATTAACAATTCTTTTCTGCATATATTTACTTTTTAACTAGCAAAACTACATTTTCAACATGTTGTGTATGAGGAAACATGTCAACAGGTTGTATTTTGGCA
Source organism: uncultured Bacteroidales bacterium (assembly GCA_903936865.1). Taxonomy (GTDB): domain Bacteria; phylum Bacteroidota; class Bacteroidia; order Bacteroidales; family JACABE01; genus JACABE01. The sequence goes on from CAIZXK010000213.1 coordinate 3,192, forward strand.
ACTTTATAATGATCTTGCATCAATGCTATGTCTCTTGCCTGAGTTGCCGGATTACAGCTAATATAGACTACTTTTTCAGGTGCTACCTTAATTATTTGCATCACAACCTTTTCGTGCATACCAGCACGAGGTGGATCTGTTATAATCAGGTCAGGTTTTCCATTAGTGTTTACGAAATCATCAGTTAGAACTTTCATCATATCGCCGGCATAGAAAAATGCATTTGAAATTCCATTGTGAACAGAATTTCTATAGGCATCTTCAATAGCTTCAGGAACATATTCAATGCCAATAACTTTACTTACACTTCCGGATATAAAATTGGCAATTGTCCCAGTACCTGTGTATAGGTCATAAACTACTTCATTTCCTTTTAATTCAGCAAATTCGGCTGCTATTTTATATAATCTGTAGGCTTGTTCTGAATTGGTTTGATAAAAAGATTTGGGTCCTATGATAAATTGTAATTCTTTTTTAGAATTATAGGCTGTCATTTTTTCGATAATATGAGGATTTCCTTTATATAATCGAATTTCAAGATCATTAATAGTATCGTTGCGTTTATTGTTTACTACATACATTAATGAGGTGATTTGCGGGAATTTCTCATAAATATAATCCAATAATCTGTGAGTAGATTTTGGACTTTCATCTTTCACTATCAATATTACCATTAAATCGCCTGTGGTGGTAGTTCTGATTATCATATTCCTTAAAAAACCCTCCCATTTTCTTGCATCAAAAAAGCTAAGATTATGTTCAAGTGCATAAGCTTTTACTGCATTTCTTATTGCATTTGAAGGATCTTTTTGCAAATAGCATTTATTTATATCCAAAACCCTGTCGAATAACTGGGGAATATGAAACCCTAAAGCATTCATATTAACAGATTCTCTATCAATTTCATCTGAAACTTCACCATCAAGCAGCCAACGTTTGCTTGAAAATGTATATTCCAGTTTATTTCTATAGAAAAAAACATTTTCTGATGGTAAAATAGGCATAATTGATGAAATATCAATCTTTCCGATACGTTGGAAATTATCTTCTATTTGTTTTTGTTTATAAATGAGTTGATCTTCATATTTCATCATCTGCCATTTGCAGCCACCACAAATACCAAAATGTTTACAAAGAGGATCAATCCGTTTCTCTGAAAATTTATGAAACTTTATAGCTTTAGCTTCTGCAAAAGATGATTTCTTCTTAATTATCTTTAAATCAACAATATCTCCAGGTACAACAAAAGGGACGAAAATGACCATATCATCAACTTTGGCTATTGCTTTTCCTTCACTTGCAGCATCTAAAATTTCAACATTTTCAATTATTTGAGGTTCTCTGTATTTTCTTTCCATTTTGTTTTTATAAGAATATTTTAAGTTGCAAAATTAATTTAATATTTTGAATTGTTTTCATTAAAAACATGCACGCTCGTTGTTTTCATTTTATAGTTTTAAATTTAATTCAAAACCCTATTTAAATATTTTAATTTATTTTTGTTAAGGAAATATAGTTTCGTTTTTAAGTAATTATATACAAGATGTGCAAAATTGTTAATATGTAATATAAATTTTTTTAAATTTTTTA